>NZ_JBHMCY010000016.1:0-10337 GCF_042430725.1 Streptomyces cinereospinus
CCCTTCAACGCCACACCGAACCGAAGGACACGCCGACCTGACCAAGCACTACTAGTGCCGCGGGGTTCCGCGCGGCCGGGGGAGCGCGCGCAGGCGTGCCTCACAGGTCCCGGAAGCCGTCGTACCCGCGGCGGGCGCGCCACAGCACCACCGCCGCGACCAGCAGCACCCCGCCCACGCTGCCGGCCAGGGGGCCGGCCCAGCCCGCGGTGCCGTCGTCGGCGCGGGCGGTGTCCGGGCCGGGACCGAAGTACTCCTCGCCGTACGCCACCGAGCGCAGGCCCTGCGGAGCGAGCCGGCCGGCGGCCTCGACGGCGGCGGCCGGGTCGACGAAGCCGAAGCCGCGGGAGTCGTCGCGGCCGCCGGCCGGTGCGTCCCGGGCGGTGTCCTCCAGGAGCCGCTTGACCTGGGCCGGGGTCAGACCCGGGTGGGCGGCCCTGACGAGGGCGGCGGCGCCGGAGACGAAGGCGGCGGCCGCGCTGGTGCCCCAGCCCTCGTAGTACTTGCGGTCCGGGTCGGCGATCACGACGTCGACGCCGGGGGCGCTGACCGTGGCGTACCAGCGGCGGGTGGAGAAGGAGGCGCGGGTGCCGTAGCGGTCGACGGCGGTCGCGGCGATCACGCCCGGGTAGGCGGCCGGGTAGGAGATGTGGTCGCCCTTCTCGCCGCCGTTGCCGGCCGAGGCGACGACCACGGAGCCCTTCTTCAGGGCGTACTGCACGGCCTCGTCCTCGGCGGGTTCCGGGTGCGCGGAGGCGGAGTCGTCGCCCAGGGAGAGGTTGATGACGTCGGCGCCCTGGTCGGCGGCCCAGCGGATGCCGTCGGCCAGCGCGTTGCCGCGGGTCCTGCGGGCCTCGGCGCGGGCCGGGTCACCGTCCTCCAGGATGACCCGCACGGGCAGGATCCGCGCCTGGGGAGCGATGCCCAGGACACCGTCGGCGTTGCCCGCGCCGTGGCCGTGACCGGCGATGATGCCGGCCATGGCGGTGCCGTGCCGGGCCCAGGCCCGGTCCCCGCGGCCGGCGCCGAAGCCGATCATGTCCTTGGCGGGCAGGACGTTGCCGGCCAGGTCGGGGTGGTCGCCGTCGACGCCGGTGTCCAGGACGGCGACGGTGATGCCCGCGCCCTCGGTGGTCTGCCAGGCCTGCTCGGTGCGCATGGCCTCCAGCGCCCACTGCTGGGCGCGGATCCCGTCGGCGTGCGCGACGGTGGGCGGGACCAGGGCGACCGAGCCGGCGAGCAGCGCGGCGAGCAGTCCCGCCCTGCGGGTGGTGGGCTTCATGAGGGCTGTTCCGTGGCGGAGGTGACGGACTTGCGCAGGCCGCGCTCGACGCGGTCGGCGAGGCCCTTGGCCTCGTGGCCGAGGCCCGCCTGGGCGGCCGCGGTGGGGGCGCCGGAGCGCATCGCCTCGGCGGCGGGCTGCGGCTCGTCGACGGTCCGGGCGTCGGCCCAGCCGGAGACGGCGTACACGACGACCGGCGCGTCGGTGAGCACGGAGACCGTCCAGGAGGCGCGCTGCCCGTCCCCGAAGCCCGCGGCGACGGTGTCGTTCGCCGGGTACGGGCGGGGCATCAGGTCGGTGCGCCGGTCCAGGCCCTCCCGGTCGAACCGGGTGTCCAGCGCGTTCATGGCGGTGGCGTCGGCCGTGGTGAAGAGCAGGCCGACCGTGGTGACGTGGCTCTGGGTGGCGTCGGTGTAGGTGGCGCGCAGCAGCCGGTCGCAGCCGACCGGGGCGAGCACCTCGCGCAGCAGCGGGTCGAAGGCGTCGGCGCAGCCGCTGTCCGGTGCGACGGCGATGCGCGTCCAGACCCGGTCGGCTCCGCCGGGGCCGGCGCCGCGGCCCTGCACGGTGGGCGGGAACAGCTGGTCGACCGGCACGTTGTGCCACAGGCTCCCGGCGGACGCGAAGGCTCCCCGCTCGCCGGCCTCCCCGGGCCCCCCGGTCAGCCAACTGCCGGTCACGGCGCCGCCGATGAGCCCGGCGCCGAGGACGAGGCAGACGGCCGCGGCGAGGGTGCGCCGCCGGAGCAGCGCGCCGGACGGGCCGCCGCGCGCGGTGTCGTCGAATGCCTCGGGCACGCCGAAGGTGACCACGGGCCGCTCCGGGCGGAACGTCCCGGAGGGCTGCCCGGTGCTCCAGGAGCGGGCGGGGTCCGGGGGCGCGGGGGCGCGGGGCTCCGGCGGGGTGGCCGCCGGCGGGCGCCCGGTTCCGGACGGGACCGGGCGCAGGCGCCGGGTGCTCTCCTCGGGGCTCTCGGCACGATTCCCGCCGGGGCGGCGGCCGGGAGGCGGAGGGGCGTCCGGGAAGCGGGCCGAGGCCGGCGGCGGAGGCGGGGGCAGGGGGGCGGTGTCCGGCCGGTGCGGGCCGCGCGGGCCGCCCGGGACGCGGGGGCCCGGCGCGGCGGAGCCGGCGCCCGGCGACGCGCCGCCGTCGCGCTCCGGGGTGGCGCCGTCGTTCGGCCCGTTCGCGGGCCTCGGCGGGCGGGGCGGGCGCGGCGGGATCGGGGCGTGCTGCGCTTCCGTGCTCATGCGCCCCCGTTTCCTCAGGCCGGTCTCCTCGCACGCGGGCCGTGCCCGTCACGCCGTCGCACGCGTACCCGCAGGGGCGGTCCGGCATCCGGCGCGGTGGCGGGCGGAGTCGCTCCCTGCGTGCGCGTCACTCTACGGGTTGCCCCCGCCGGAGCGGGAACCAGTCCACGAGCACGGGGCATCTGCCCGGAACATCCCTCTGCCCTGCGGTATCCCGGTCTGGCAGGCTTCGTTCATGACTGCGCGCGCCACCGACCGGGCCGGTTACGACCGGGCCACCGCCCATCTCGACGCCCCGCTGGCGATCGTGGACCTGGACGCCTTCGACGCCAACGCGGACGACATGGCGCGCCGCGCGGGCGGGAAGCCGATCCGCGTCGCCAGCAAGTCGGTGCGCTGCCGTGCCCTGCTCGAACGCGTGCTGGCCCGGGACGGCTTCGCGGGGGTCATGGCGTTCACGCTCGCCGAGTCGCTGTGGCTGGCCCGCTCCGGCTTCGAGGATGTCCTCGTCGCCTATCCGTCGTCGGACCGGGCCGGCTTCGCCGAACTCACCTCCGATCCCCAGCTGGCGGCCGCCGTGACGGTGCTGGTCGACGACCCCGCGCAGCTGGCCTTCGTCGACCGGGCGCGCGACGGCGGCCGTGAAGTGGTGCGGGTCTGCCTGGAGTTGGACACCTCGCTGCGGCTGCTGGGCGGGCGCGTGCGGGTCGGGGCCAGGCGCTCGCCGCTGCACTCCCCCGCCGACGTCGCCGACCTGGCCCGGGCGGTGGCGCGGCGGCCGGGGTTCGAGGTGGTGGGGATCATGGCGTACGAGGGGCACGTCGCCGGTGTCGGGGACGCGGTCGCGGGGCGGCCGGTGCGCTCGCGGGCGGTGCGGCTGATGCAGGCGGCCGCGCGGCGGGAGCTGGCCGAGCGGCGCGCGGCCGTGGTCCGCGCGGTGCGGGCGGTGGTGCCGGGACTGGAGTTCGTCAACGGCGGCGGCACGGGCAGTGTGCAGCACACCGCCGCGGAGGACGCGGTCACCGAGATCGGCGCCGGGTCGGGGCTGTACGTGCCGCGGCTGTTCGACAACTACACGTCGTTCGGCGGCCGTCCGGCGGCGCTGTTCGCCCTGCCGGTGGTGCGCAGGCCCGGTGTCGGGGTGGTGACCGTCCTCGGCGGCGGCTATCCGGCGTCCGGCGCGGCCGGGCCGGACCGGCTGCCCGTGCCGTACCTGCCCGAGGGGCTGCGGTACGACCCCCAGGAGGGCGCCGGCGAGGTGCAGACGCCGCTGCTCGGCTCCCCGGCGGACGATCTGCTGATCGGCGACAAGGTGTGGTTCCGGCACGCCAAGGCCGGTGAGCTGTGCGAGCGGTTCGACGCGCTGCGGCTGGTCCGGGGCGAGCGGGTGACCGCGACCGTGCCGACGTACCGCGGCGAGGGCCGTACCTTCCTGTGACGGGTCAGCCGGGCGGGCTGATGCCGGCGCCCACCCCGCCGCCGGTGCCGGCGTCGCCGACCGGCCGGATCCCGTCGGTGATGCGGTCCATGTCGGACAGCGGCGGCCCGTCCGGGCCGGCGTCGAAGACGTAGCGCACGACGACCGGCGCCTCGGTGCCCACGCTGGACTGGAAGGCGAGGGACTGGACATAGCCGCCGGGGCCCTCGGCGGTGACGACCCGCCAGCGCACGGCGTACCCGGCGCGGCCCGCGACCGCGACCGGTCCGGCCCGGACGACCCGGTGCGACGCGATGCCGCCGTAGGGGCGCCGGCCCACGGCGTCCCGGTCGTAGGCCTCGTCGGCCGCCTCCGCGACGTCCGCCTCGGCCAGCGCCTCGGGGGACGTCTCGTCGTTCTCGGTGACCGTGCGGGAGATGACCATGCCGTGCCGGCAGATGCCGCCCTCGCCCGGGCAGTCGTACGTCCCGTCGGTGGTCATCATGACGTTGTCGACGCTGACGTGCTCCGGCCGGACCCAGCCGTCGAGCAACGGCAGGGTGATGCCGTTGAGTTCGTCCGTGACGACGGCCGGGTCGCCGGGGGCGGGCGCGGCGGGGGACCCGGAGGGCGGGGGCACCGCCGCCGTGGCCGTCGCGGCCGGCGGGGCGGGGTCCGCCGGCCCGCCGCCGTCGTCGCCGGTGCCGAACACGACCGCACCCGTGACCAGCGCGGCCACCAGGACCGCCCCGGCGGTGGTGAGGGCGAGGGCCCGGGCGCGCGGGGACACGGCACCGCCGCCCGCCGGGACGGGCGGGCCGGGCGGACGCCGGTGCCCGGTCCAGGCCGTGCCGTCCCACCAGCGCTCGGCGTGCGGGGCCGACGGGTCGGGGTACCAGCCGGGCGGAGGTGTCATGGTCACGTGGGCACTGTAGGCCGACGGCTACAGCGGTGTGACGTACGCCCCCGAGATCCCGCCGTCCACCAGGAAGTCGGTGGCGTTGACGAAGGAGGAGTCGTCGCTGGCGAGGAACGCCACGGCGGCGGCGATCTCGTCGGCCTCGGCGAACCGGCCGAGCGGGATGTGCACCAGGCGGCGTGCGGCGCGCTCCGGGTCCTTGGCGAACAGCTCCTGGAGCAGGGGGGTGTTGACCGGGCCGGGGCACAGGGCGTTGACCCGGATGCCCTCGCGGGCGAACTGCACGCCCAGTTCCCGGGACATGGCGAGGACGCCGCCCTTGGACGCGGTGTACGAGATCTGCGAGGTGGCCGCCCCCATCCGGGCGACGAAGGACGCCGTGTTGATGATGGAACCCTTGCCCTGGCGGCGCATGTAGGGGATCGCGGCCTTGCAGCACAGGTAGACGGAGGTGAGGTTGACCTCTTGGACGCGCTGCCATGCCTCCAGGCCGGTCTCCAGGATGGAGTCGTCGTCGGGCGGGGAGATGCCGGCGTTGTTGAAGGCGACGTCGACGCTGCCGTACGTCTCATGCGCCGTCCGGAACAGCGCCTCGACCTGCCCGGGGTCGGTGACGTCGACGTGGACGAAGATCCCGCCGGTCTCCTCGGCGGCCGCCTTGCCGCGGGCCTCGTCGACATCGCCGCAGACGACGTGCGCGCCCTCGGAGGCGAGCCGGCGGGCGGCGGCCCGACCGATGCCGCTGCCGGCTCCGGTGACGACGGCGGTACGGCCGGCCAGCCGGCGGCAGATGATCTCTTCGGTCACTGGGGACCCTCCGTGCTGAGGAAGACGTTCTTGGTCTCGGTGAACGCGGCGAGTGCGTCCGGACCCAGCTCGCGGCCGAGGCCGGACTGCTTGTAGCCGCCGAACGGGGTCCAGTAGCGCACGCTGGAGTGGGAGTTGACGGACAGGTTGCCGGCCCGCACGGCCTGCGAGACGCGCAGGGCGCGGCCGACGTCACGGGTCCAGATCGAGCCGGACAGGCCGTAGTCGGTGGCGTTGGCGAGGCGGACGGCGTCGGCCTCGTCGTCGAAGGGCAGCACGACCGCGACGGGCCCGAAGACCTCCTCCACGGCCACGCGCGCGTGCGGGTCGACGCCGGTCAGGACGGTGGGCGGGAACCAGAAGCCGGGGCCGTCGGGGGCCTTGCCGCGGATGCCGGGGGCGTCCGCGTCGACGTACGCGCGGACGCGGTCCAGCTGGCTGCGGGAGATCAGCGGGCCCATGTCCGTGGCCGGGTCGGCGGGGTCGCCGACCCTGACCGCCTCGACAGCGGGGGCGAGGAGGTGCAGGAAGCGGTCGAAGACGCCGCGCTGGACGAGGATGCGGGTGCGGGCGCAGCAGTCCTGGCCGGAGTTGTCGAGGAAGGACATGGGGGCGGCGGCCGCGGCGGCTTCGAGGTCGGCGTCGGCGAAGACGATGTTGGGGCTCTTGCCGCCGAGTTCGAGGGTGACGCGCTTGAGCAGCGCGGAGCCCTTCACCAACACCTGTTTGCCCACGGTCGTCGACCCGGTGAAGACGATCTTCGCGACACCGGGGTGCTCGACGAGCGCGGCGCCCGCGACCGGGCCGTGGCCGGGCAGCACCTGGAAGAGGCCTTCCGGCAAACCCGCCGCCAGGGCGAGTTCGGCCAGCCGCAGGGCGGTGAGCGGGGTGGCCTCGGCCGGTTTGAGGAGCACCGCGTTGCCGGCCGCCAGGGCCGGAGCCGTGCCCCAGGCCGCGATCGGCATCGGGAAGTTCCAGGGCGCGATGACGCCGACCACGCCCAGCGGTTCGAGGAGCGTGACGTCGAGGCCGCCCGGCACCGGGATCTGCCGCCCGGTCAGCCGCTCCACTCCCCCGGCCGCGTAGTCGAGCAGGTCCCGGACGTTGCCCGCCTCCCAGCGGGCGTTGCCGATCACGTGCCCGGCCTCGCGGACCTCCAGCCGGGCCAGTTCCTCGACGTGGGCGTCGACCGTGGCGGCGAACCGGCGCAGCAGCCGGGCGCGGTCGCCGGGGGCCAGCGCGGCCCACCGCTCCTGCGCCCGCGCGGCGCGTACGACCGCCGCGTCGACGTCGGCCGCGGACGCCGCCGGGACCGTGGCGACGATCTCCTCGGTCGCCGGGTTCCGTACCTGGAGCTGTTCGGACATCACGGCCTCACATGCGTTCGAAGGAGCGGCGCAGCTCCCAGTCGGTCACCGCGGCGTCGAAGGCCTCCAGCTCGACGCGCGCCATGTTGCGGTAGTGCGCGACCACCTCGTCACCGAAGGCGGCCGCGGCGATCGGGCTGCGCTCCCACAGGCCGGCGGCCTCGCGCAGGGTGGTCGGCACGTGCTCGTACCCACCGGTGTAGGCGTTCCCCGGGCAGGCCTGGGGCAGCTCCAGCTTCCGCTCGACGCCGTACAGCCCCGCCGCCACCATCCCGGCCACCGCGAGGTACGGGTTGACGTCTCCGCCGGGCAGCCGGTTCTCGAACCGCAGCGACCGCCCGTGCCCGACGACCCGCAGCGCGCAGGTGCGGTTGTCGTGCCCCCAGGCGACGGCGGTCGGGGCGAAGGAGCCCGGCTGGAACCGCTTGTAGGAGTTGATGTGCGGGGCGTAGAGCAGGGAGAAGTCGCGCAGCGCGGCGAGTTGCCCGGCGAGGAAGTGCCGCATGACCTCGGACATGCCGTCGTCGCCGGGCATCACCGTGCGGCCCGTGTCGTCGGCCAGCGACAGGTGGACGTGGCAGGAGTTGCCCTCGCGCTCGTTGTACTTGGCCATGAAGGTGACCGACACGCCCTCCTGGGCGGCGATCTCCTTGGCGCCGGTCTTGTAGATCGCGTGCTGGTCGCAGGTGATCAGGGCCTCGGCGTAGCGGAAGGTGATCTCGTGCTGGCCGGGGTTGCACTCGCCCTTGGCGGACTCGACGGTCATCCCGGCGCCGGCCATCTCGTTGCGGATGCGGCGCAGCAGGGGCTCGACGCGGCCGGTGCCGAGGACCGAGTAGTCGACGTTGTAGCGGTTGGCCGGGGTGAGGTCCCGGTAGCCGGCGTCCCAGGCCTGCTCGTAGGTGTCGCGGAAGACGATGAACTCCAGCTCGGTGCCCACCTGGGCGGTGAGGCCGAGCCCGGCGAGGCGTTCCAGCTGGCGGCGCAGGATCTGCCGGGGCGCCGCCACGACCGGTGAGCCGTCGGCCCAGACGAGGTCGGCGACGGCCAGGGCCGTGCCCTCGTGCCAGGGGACGCGGCGCAGGGTGCTCAGGTCGGGGACCATGGCGAAGTCGCCGTAGCCGCGGTCCCAGGAGGACATCGCGTAGCCGTCGACGGTGTTCATCTCGGTGTCGACGGCGAGGAGGTAGGTGCAGCCCTCCGTGCCGTGCTCCAGCACCTCGTCGAGGAAGAAGCGCGCGGCGAACCGCTTGCCCTGGAGCCGGCCCTGCATGTCCGGGAAGGCCAGGACGACGGTGTCGATCTCACCGCCCGCGGTCAGGGCGTGCAGCTCCTCGACGGTGAGCGGGGCGGTGCGGTCTGCCACGGGAAGGGCCTCCTTCGGGCTGCTGCGCGCAAGCGCCGGCCGGACCGGGAGCCCATAAGGTATTGGGGCGAACCATTGCTTGGGAAGGGGACACCGCCAGATGTCAGTGGATCCGGTGGCCGGCCGGGGGGACCCGTTGACGCCGGTGCTGCGGCCGGTCCGGGCCGGCAACGGCTTCGAGGAGGCGCTGCAGCAGATCCTCCAGGTGCTGCGGCTCGGACTGGTGCCCGGCGGTGAGCGGCTGCCCGCCGAGCGGGAGCTGGCGGAACGCCTCGGGATCAGCCGGGTGACGCTGCGCGAGGTGCTGAAGGTGCTCCAGGACCAGGGGCTGGTCGAGGCCCGGCGGGGGCGGTACGGCGGGACGTTCGTGCTGCCGCGCGCGGACGGCGGCGGCCAGGACGAGCTGCGGCGGCGGGTCGCGGGCGTCGACATCGAGGACGTGCTGCGGTTCCGGGAGGTGCTGGAGGTGGGCGCGGCCGGGCTGTGCGCGGCGCACGGGCTCACCGGGGAGCGGGCGCGGCGGCTGCGCGCGGCGCTGGCCGGCACGCACGACGCGCCGCTGGCCGGCTACCGGCGGCTGGACACGCTGCTCCACCTCACCCTCGCCGAGCTGTCCGGCTCGCCGACGCTGGCCGCGCAGTACGCGGCGGTACGGGCCACGGTGAACGACCTGCTGGACTGCATCCCGCTGCTGGTGCGCAACCTGGAGCACTCCCAGCGCCAGCACGCGGCGCTGGTGGAGGCGGTGCTGGACGAGGACGCGGAGGCGGCGCGGGAGATCATGCGGGAGCACTGCGCGGGGACGGCGGCGCTGCTGCGGGGGTTCCTCACCTGAGGTCCGCTTGCACGGTGCGGCCGTCCCGGCAAAGGTATGAGGGCTGTCCATTACAGGCACGATCCATGACAGGCACGATCCCTTGCAGGCACGATCCGTCGTCGGCGTGATGTCGCGCAGGCACGATCGGCCGCAGGCACCGCGGGAGGACGAATGACCGGCAGGCCGCTGATCGGCGTCAGTACGTACCTGGAGGCCGGGGCACGCTGGCGCGTGTGGCAGCTGGACGCGGTGCTGCTGCCGGCCGGGTACCCCCGGCTGGTGCAGCGGGCGGGCGGGCTGGCCGCGATGCTGCCGCCGGACGCGCCGGAGCACGCGGCGGCCGCGGTGGCCCGCGTCGACGGCCTGGTGATCGCGGGCGGCCCGGACGCCGACCCCGGCCGCTACGGCGCGGAGCGCGACCCGCGCACCGGGCCGCCCGCGCCGGAGCGCGACGCCTGGGAGCTGGCCCTGATCGACGCCGCGCTGGCGGCGCGGGTGCCGCTGCTGGGCGTCTGCCGGGGCATGCAGCTGCTGAACATCGCCCTGGGCGGCACCCTCCTCCAGCACCTGGACGGGCACGCGGAGGCGGTCGGCGTCTTCGGCCACCACACCGTCAAGCCGGTCCCGGGCACGCTGTACGGCGGCGTGGTGCCGGAGGAGGCGACGGTGCCGACGTACCACCACCAGGCCGTGGACCGCCTCGGCGCGGGCCTGGTCCCCTCGGCGTACGCGGCGGACGGCACCGTGGAGGCCGTGGAGCTGCCCGGCGAGCACTGGGTGCTGGGGGTGCAGTGGCATCCGGAGATGGGCGAGGACGTGCGGGTGGTGCGGGCGCTGGTGGAGGCGGCGGGCGGGACCGCGGACGGGTGAAGGGCGCGGTGACCCCGCAGGGGTGAGGCCAGGGCGACCACGGACGGACGAAGAGCGGGCCGCGACCACGGACGGGCGAAGGGCGGGACCCCACCGCGGACGGGTGACGGCGGGCGAACGCGAACAGACGAGGAGCAGGACCCCACCGCCAACGGCTGACCGCCGGACGAACGCGAACAGACGAAGAACAGGACCCCACCGCCAACGGCTGACCGCCGGACGAACGCGAACAGACGAAGAACACG
>NZ_JBHMCY010000016.1:10434-74012 GCF_042430725.1 Streptomyces cinereospinus
ACAGGACCCCACCGCCAACGGCTGACCGCCGGACGAACGCGAACAGACGAAGAACACGACCCCACCGCCAACGGCTGACCGCCGGACGAACGCGAACAGACGAAGAACACGACCCCACCGCCAACGGCTGACCGCCGGACGAACGCGAACAGACGAACGGTGGGACCCGACCGCCAACGGACGAAGGGCGGGCGGCGACCGCCGACGAGTGGGGGCGCGGTCTCCTCCGCCGGTCTCCACGTCACGCGGCCCGGTCACGGTCCTGGCCCCGTACCGCGGCCCCGCGCTCCGCGCCCCGCGCCCCGGCCGGGGTCATCGCCCCTTGGGTGACTTCCGCGTCAGCCCCAGCAGTTCCCGTGCCGGTCCCGCGGGGCGGTGGCCCGTGCGCCACACGGCCCGCAGGTCGCGCCGGAGGCGGACGCCGTCCACCGGGACGCTCACCAGGCGCCGGGTGGCCAGTTCCTCGCCGACCGCCAGCTCGCTGAGGACCGCCGGTCCCGCGCCGCCGACCGCCGACGCCTTCACGGCCGTGGTCGAGGAGAGCTCGATCAGGGGACGGGCGAGGCCGCCCAGGGCCGCGTCCAGGACCTGGCGGGTGCCCGAGCCCTTCTCCCGCAGGACCAGCGGGGTCGCCGCCAGCTCGGCCGCCGGCAGCGGGCGGCGCCGACGGGCCCAGGGATGGCCGGGCGCGGTGACGACGACGAGGTGGTCGTGGGCGACGACCACCGAGTCCAGGCCCGCCGGGACCGTCAGCCCCTCGACGAACCCCAGGTCTGCCTCGTCGGACAGCAGCCGCTCGGCGACGGCCGCCGAGTTGCCCGCGAGCAGCGACACCGCCGTGTCGGGGCGCCCCGCGCGCAGCGCCAGCAGCCAGCCCGGCAGCAGGTACTCGGCGATGGTCATGCTGGCCGCGACCCGCAGCCGGGAGTCCCGCCGGTCCCGCAGCGCCTGCGCCCCGGCGTCGAAGGCCTCCGCCGCCTCCACGACCCGCCGCGCCCAGTCCGTCACCAGCACACCGGTGTCGGTCAGCCGGGAACCGCGCGGCGAGCGGTCGACCAGCGCCACCCCCAGCTGCCGTTCCATGGACCGGATCCGGCTGCTCGCCGCGGGCTGGGTGATGCCGACCTCCCGGGCCGCCGCGCCGAGACTGCCCAGCCTCGCCACGGCCAGCAGCAGCTCCAGCGCCCCGAGATCCGGCACCCGGTGCGCCAGCGAACCCGCCCCCGGGGACGTCCGCCCGGCCCCGTGTGCCTCCGACTGTGCCTCCGGCCTGCCCATAACCCCACCTTATGCCCCCATAGAGACATGATCCCCGGTGGCGTCCCGCAACCGGCGCGACGGTGAGCGCATGGTCACCGCCGTCCGTCCCGTCCGCCGCGCCGCCCCGCGTGTCCCCGCCGTCCGCCGCCCGGACCGAACCGGTACGCGTCCGGTGACGGGCACCGCCCTCGTCGCCCCGGCCGGCGCCGCGCTCCCCGTGCGCCGGCCGGGCCTGCGCACCGCCTGCACGGCCGTGCGGGCGCTGTCCGTGGTCCTGCTGGTGGCCCTGCTCGCCGCCCGCGCCCTGCACCGGCCCCACCACCACCGCGGCCAGGCCCGCGCCCACCTGCTGGACCCGGCGACGGCCCCCTTCCACGGCTGCCCGGCCGTGGCCCTGGGCCCCGGCCGGCACCCGTGGCGCCCCGGCCGGTGACGGTCCGCACCGGGTCGGGCGCCGGCCGCTGAGCGGCGCGCGGAGCGGCCCCCGGGAACCGGTCACCGCCACGGCCTCCGCCGGGGAGGGCACCGGCGGGACGGCGCGCACGGCTACCGGTGCCGGTCCCGCAGGGCCTCGATGTGCTCGGCGACGGCGACGACGAGGACGCGGGTGTCCGGTACGGTCGCCCGCCAGCGGTGCCGGACGCCGCCGGTGAGGTACAGGGTGTCGCCGCGGCCCAGCCGGTAGGCGCGGCCCTCCGCCTCGATCTCGACGGCGCCGTCGGCGACGTACAGCAACTGGTCGTTGCGGTACTGGAATTCCCGGCCCGCCTCGTGGTCCCCGACGAACTCGGAGGCGTGCATCTGGTGGTGACCGCGCACCAGGGACCGCACCTGCGGGCGCGGGTCCGGCTCGGCGGCGTCGGCGCGCACCACGTCGACGCTGCACGCCGGGTCGGCGGCGGCGAGGAGCTCGACGGCGGTGGTGCGCAGGGCGTCGGCGACCCTCTCCAGGGAGCTGCGGCTGGGCCGTGCGCGGTCGTTCTCGACCTGGCTCAGGAAGGGGACCGACAGACCGCTGCGCTCGGCCACGACGGCGAGGGTGAGCTCCAGGGTGCGACGGCGCCGCCGTACGGCCGCGCCCACCCGAAGGGGCTGTTCTTTGTGGTCGCCCATCGCTCCGGCTCCCTCCTTCGCTCGTCGGCCGGTCCGTGTACGCCGCTGTTCGGGCGCACCCCTTTCTGATGAGTTCTCTGCACCCTACGCATGTTCGGCAAACCGTTTCATGCGCCCGTCACATCGCCGTCACCCAGCGTGGCCCGCTACCCCACAGTTCGCGCCACCGGATCGGCCACCTGGCGGCACCGGCCGTCCGTTCGGCCCGCGGGACGAACGGGCTGACCAGCGGGGCCGGCTGCCGCTCGGTGGCCGGTCACACGGGGGCGCGCGGGACACCGACCGTCGATCAGTACGAGCCTCGCGCTGTTCGGTTCAATGCGCGAGCGCTGCGCGGTGTTCCCGCCCCGGGCCTGGGCCGACCGGCCGGTCGGGCGCCGCGCGAGGGGGGGCGCGCGCGCCGCCCGGCCGACGACCGGCTCTGGTGGTGCCGTAGCGCTGCGTGGTTGTCCGGATCCTTTTCGTGCGGACGGTGCCCCCGGGTGGCCGGAACACACGAGGGGCGGGCGGCGGCCGCACACGCCCGCGCGTGTGCGTCGCTGCCCGCCCCTCGCTCCGGCGGCCGGACCGGTCAGGTCACCCGGCCGCCCGGTTCCCGCCCGCGCCCACGGGGGCCCAGGTGTCGACCAGGCCGGGCCGCTCGTCGAGCCAGGCGCGCACCGCGTCCCGCTCCTGGCCCTTGCCGGCCTGCTGGATCCGCGCCTCCAGGCCGGTCAGCTGCTCCTCCGTCATGGAGAAGTCGCGCAGCCACGCGGCGACCTCGGGGTTGTCCTCGGCGAAGCCGTTGCGGGCGAGCGTGTGCACGCCGTCGCCCTCGCCCCAGGCGCCCTCGGGGTCCTTGAGCTTCTTCAGGTCGTAGTCGCTGTACGCCCAGTGCGGCGACCAGAGGGTGACGACGATCGGCTGCTGCTTGGCGTAGGCGCGCTTGAGCTCGGCGAGCATCGCGGGCGTGGAGCCGTCGACGACCTCGAAGGTGTCCTGGAGCCCGTACTCCTTGAGCACCTTGTCCTTGAGCAGGCCCATCATCCCGGCGCTCGGCTCGATCCCGACGATCTTGCCGCCGACGTCCGCGGCGTGCGCCTCCAGGTCCGCCAGCGAGTTCACGTCCGTCATGTACGCCGGGACGGCCAGCTCCAGCGAGGTGGGGCCGTACCACGAGCCGAGGTCGTCGAGCCGCTCGCCGTACCTCTCCCAGTACTCGGCGTGCGTGGTCGGCAGCCAGGAGTCGGTCTGGAAGTCGATCCGGCCGGTGGCGAGGCCGGTGTAGAGCGGCCCGGCGGCGTACTGCGTGGTGGTGACCTCGAAGCCGCGCCGCTCCAGGATCTCCTGCCACAGGTACGTCGAGGCGATGCCCTCGTCCCACGGGATGTAGCCGAGCTCGATCTCCCTGCCCTTGCCGACGTTCGCCGCCGAGGCCTCGGCGGGACCGGCGGACGGGCCGAGGACGCCCATGCCGCCGGCGGCCAGGGCGAGGACGACCACGCCGACGACCGCGACGGCCGGGCGGGGGCGGTGGTGCCAGACGCGGCGGCCGCCGGCCGCGCGGGCCCGGGCGGCGGCGCGGCGGCCGAGCGGGGAGATCTGCTCGCCGAGCGCGCCGGTGACCCGGTCCAGGTAGATGGCGAGGACGACGATGCCGAGGCCCGCCTCGAAGCCGAGGCCGATGTCGAGCTGGCCGATCGCCTCGTTCACGGCGCCGCCGAGGCCGCCGGTGCCGACCATGCCGGCGATCACGACCATCGACAGGCCGAGCATGATGACCTGGTTGACGCCCGCCATGATGGTCGGCAGGGCCAGCGGCAGCTGCACCCGCAGCAGGGTGTCGCGGGGCGTGGTGCCGAACGCCTCGGCGGCCTCCACGAGTTCGGCGTCGACCTGCCGGATGCCCAGCTCGGTCATGCGGACGCCGGGCGCCAGCGCGAAGATCAGGGTGGCGATCACGCCGGCCGGCACGCCCATGCCGAAGAACAGGATCGCCGGGATCAGCAGAACCATCGACGGCATCGTCTGAAGCAGGTCCAGCACGGGCCGCAGCAGCGCGCCGACGGTCCTGGAGCGGGCGGCCCAGACGCCCAGCGGGATGGAGATCACCAGGGCGATCAGGGTCGCGACGAGCACCAGGGACAGGGTCAACATGGCCTGTTCCCACAGATCGAGCGAGTCGATGAGGGCGAAGCCGGCGAAGGCCAGCACGCCGCCCAGCAGGCCGCGCAGCCACCAAGCGACCACCGCGAGGATGCCGGCCAGGAGCAGCGGCTCGGGGGCGGTCAGGAGGTCGCTGATGCCGTCGTACATGCCTTCCACGACGGCCTTGACCGCGTCGAAGAGCCAGGCGAGGTGGGTGACGAGCCAGTCGACGCCGGAGTCGACCCAGTCACCGAGGCGCAGCCTGGGCACGGGCGGTCACCTCCCCCTCGCGCGCTCGCGCACAGGGCGCGGGGGCGCCCTGCTCGTCGCCGAGGAAGCCGACCAGGCGCTGCCGCGGGACGACGCCGACGAGTCCGCGGTCCGGGTCGAGCACGGCGACGGGGTGCGGCACCCGGGCGCTGAGGGCGCACAGCTCGGTGAACGGCGTGCCGGGCGTCGCGGTCTCGCAGCCGCAGCCGGCCTCGTCGCCGCGGACGCCGGCGTCCATGACGGCGCCCGCGGTCAGCACCCGGGAGCGGTCGACGTCCTGGACGAAGGAGGCGACGTAGTCGTCGGCGGGGCGCAGCAGGATGTCCTCGGCGCTGCCGGTCTGCCTGATCCGGCCGTCGCGCATGACGGCGATCCGGTCGCCCAGGCGCATGGCCTCGTTGAGGTCGTGGGTGATGAAGACGATGGTCTTCTTCAGCGTCCGCTGCAGTCCGAGGAGCTGGTCCTGCATGTCGCGGCGGATCAGCGGGTCCAGGGCGCTGAAGGACTCGTCCATCAGCAGCAGGTCGGCGTCGGTGGCGAGCGCGCGGGCCAGGCCGACGCGCTGCTGCATGCCGCCGGACAGCTCGTCGGGCCAGGACCGCGCCCAGCCGTCCAGTCCGCACAGGGCCAGCGCCTCGCCGGCGCGGCGTTCGCGCTCGGCGCGGGGCACGCCCTGCACGGCCAGGCCGTAGGCGGCGTTCTCCAGGACGCTGCGGTGCGGGAACAGCGCGAAGTGCTGGAAGACCATGCTGATCTTCCGCGCACGGACCTCGCGCAGCTCGCGGCCGGCGAGCGCGGTCAGGTCCTGGCCGTCGAAGCGGACCGTTCCGGCGGTGGGTTCCAGCAGTCCGTTGAGCATCCGCAGCAGGGTGGACTTGCCGGAGCCGGACAGCCCCATGACGACGAAGATCTCGCCGGGCTGCACGGTGAAGGAGGCGTCGATCACGGCGGCGGTGGTGCCGTCGGCGCGCAACTCCTCCCGGTCGGCCCCGTCACGGAGCCGCTGCACTGCCTCGTCCGGTCGTCTGCCGAACACCTTGTGGAGATGCTGGGCCTCAAGCCTGGCTGACACGCGTACCTCTCGTCTCGACGGCAAGGAAGGGAGCCGAGGGGCCGCAAACAGTTGAAACTGCAACCGGCATCGCTCCGAGGCGGCGCCTGCCCGGTCGCGACCAAGGCAAACACGACCGTGACCCGGTTCACAGAGCGTTCGCGACCGCCATGCCGCGGCCGCGCGCCGGTGCCTGTCGGCGGGGTACGGCATGATGCGGGACGTGACCGGACGACTGATGCTCCTCGACACCGCCTCGCTCTACTTCCGCGCCTACTTCGGCGTCCCGGACTCGGTGCGGGCCCCGGACGGCACGCCGGTGAACGCCGTGCGCGGGCTGCTCGACTTCGTCGACCGGCTGGTCCGGGACCACCGGCCGGCCCACCTGGTGGCGTGCATGGACGCCGACTGGCGCCCGCAGTGGCGGGTCGACCTGATCCCGTCGTACAAGGCGCACCGGGTGGCCGAGGAGCAGGCGGCGGGTCCGGACGTGGAGGAGGTGCCGGACACGCTGTCCCCGCAGGTGCCGGTCATCGAGGCGGTCCTCGACGCGCTGGGCATCGCCCGGGTGGGCGTCGAGGGGTACGAGGCGGACGACGTCATCGGCGCCTTCACCGCGCGGGCCACGGGCCCGGTCGACATCGTCACCGGCGACCGCGACCTGTACCAGCTGGTGGACGACGCGCGCGGCGTGCGGGTGCTGTACCCGCTGAAGGGCGTGGGCACCCTGCAGCACACGGACGAGGCGTGGCTGCGCGAGAAGTACGGCGTCGACGGCCGGGGGTACGCGGACCTGGCCCTGCTGCGCGGCGACCCGAGCGACGGCCTGCCGGGCGTGCCGGGCATCGGCGAGAAGACGGCCGCCAAGCTGCTCGCCGAGTTCGGCGACCTGGCCGGCATCGTGGCCGCGGTCGACGACCGCACGGCGAAGCTGACGCCGACCCAGCGCAGGCGGCTGGACGAGGCGCGGCCCTATCTGGCCGTGGCGCCGACGGTCGTCCGGGTGGCGTCCGACGTGCCGCTGCCGGACGTCGACACGCGCCTGCCGCGCACACCGCGCGACGCGGCGGCGCTGGAGGCACTGTCGGCGCGCTGGGGGCTCGGCAGCGCGCTGCAACGGCTGCTCACCACGCTTGGATCGTGACGATGACGGCAACCCGGACTCCTGGACCTGCCCGCCGAACGAAACACACACGAAAAGGATCGACCCATCGGCAGGGCGGTAGTGCTAGCTTAGGTAAGCCTAAGTTTCATCGGATCAGGGAGGCCGTCATGGCAGAACGTCCGGCCCGCCAGCCGCGCAGGACCCACTCCGCCCAGGTCGTCCGCACCGAGCGGCTGACCCCCCACATGCAGCGCGTCGTGCTCGGCGGCGACGGCCTCGCCGAGTTCACGGCGGGTACCTGCACCGACCACTACGTGAAGCTGCTGTTCCCCGCCGAGGGCGTGACCTACCCGGCCCCCTTCGACCTGGAGCGGATCCGCGCGGAGTTCCCGCGCGAGCAGTGGCCGGTCACCCGGACGTACACGGTGCGCGCCTGGGACCCCGAGGTGCGCGAACTGACCCTGGACTTCGTGCTGCACGGCGACGAGGGCCTGGCCGGCCCCTGGGCGATGCGCGCCCAGCCGGGCGAGACCCTGCGTTTCATGGGCCCCGGCGGCGCCTACGCCCCCGACGCGCACGCCGACTGGCACCTGCTCGCCGGTGACGAGAGCGCGCTGCCCGCGATCGCGGCCGCCCTGGAGTCGCTCCCCGACGGCGCCGGGGTCCGGGCCTTCGTGGAGGTCTCCGGGCCCGAGGAGGAGCAGAAGATCGACTCGGACGCCGAGGTCGTCTGGCTGCACCGCGGCGACCGTCCCGTCGGCCAGGCGCTCGTCGAGGCGGTCCGGGCGCTGCGTTTCCCCGAGGGCCGGGTGCACGCCTTCGTGCACGGCGAGGCGGCGTTCGTGAAGGAGCTGCGGGCGCTGCTGCGGGTGGAGCGGCAGATCCCGCGCGAGGACCTGTCCGTCTCCGGCTACTGGCGGCTCGGTCACAACGAGGACGGCTGGCAGGCGTCGAAGCGGGAGTGGAACGCCCGCGTCGAGGCGGAGCAGGAGACCGGGGCGACGGCCGCGTAGGCGTGTCCGGTGGCGCGCCGGAGACTGCGCGTCCGGGGGGCCGCCGAGGCCGCGGACCGCGCTGGTGCGACCGGGTGACAAGCGTTGCCCCGGGGTCCTCGCGTCGTTGGAGCAGGCATGATCAAGAAGCTCGCTTGTGTCTCCGTCCTGGCCACCGCCCTCCTGGCGGCCGCTCCCGCCGCCCAGGCCGCTCCGGCCGCCCCCGCCCCCGGCTCGTCCGGGACGGTCCCCGGCGTCTCCCTGCTGGACGGCCTCCTCGGCTCCCTGGAGATCGGCCACCCGGTCACCTCCCTGAAGACGCTGCTGCCCGGCGACCTGTCGGCGCGGGGCCGGTCCCGCACGGCGTAGCCGGCGGCTCCCCTCCCCCGCCCGCCACGGCGCGGGCCGCCGCAGCCGCACCGCGCTCACCCGGGGGTCTCCCGCGGCCGCCCCGCGGGAGCGCCTACGCTGGACGGCGATGAGACGCAAGCCCCCGGTTCCCCCCTCCCCGCTGCCGCAGCGCGACGGCGTGGACCCGGTGCGGGTGCGACTGCCCTTCGGGCAGGCCCCCTGGGCGACCGTGCGGGAGCACCTGGTCGAGCGGCTCACCGGAGCCGGTCCCGGAGTCGTCGACGGCATGTTCGCGGCGGGGCTGGTCGTCGGGGCCGACGGGACGGCGGTGGCGCCGGACGCGGCCTACGTGCCGGGGATGTTCGTCTGGTTCCACCGGCACCTGCCCGCCGAGGTCCCGGTGCCGTTCCCGCTGGAGATCGTGCACCGCGACGAGCACATCGTCGTCGCCGACAAACCGCACTTCCTCGCCACCACCCCGCGCGGCGGCCACGTCAGGCAGACCGCGCTCGCCCGGCTCCGCCGGGAGCTGGGCGTTCCCGCGCTGACCGCCGCGCACCGGCTGGACCGGCTCACCGCCGGGCTGGTGCTGTTCACCGTGCGGCCCGGGGAACGCGGCGCGTACCAGACGCTGTTCCGGGACCGGCGGGTGCGCAAGGTGTACGAGGCGGTGGCGCCGTACGACCCGGCGCTCGCCCTCCCCCGGACCGTGCGCAGCCGGATCGTGAAGGAGCGCGGGACGCTGACCGCCCGTGAGGTCGCGGGCGAGCCGAACGCGGTGAGCCGCGTCGAGCTGATCGAGCGCCGTGCGGACCTGGCCCGGTACCGGCTGGTGCCCGGCACCGGGCAGACCCATCAGCTGCGCGTGCACATGAACGCGCTGGGCGTGCCGATCCTCGGCGATCCGCTGTACCCGGTGGTGGCCGACCCCGTGTCGGCCGGTGACTTCCGGCGCCCCCTGCAACTGCTGGCGCGGGAGCTGGAGTTCACCGACCCGGTCACGGGCGTGGCGCACGCCTTCCGCAGCGGGCGGAGGCTGGGCGCCTGGTCCGGGGATCCGGAGTGGGCCGGTCAGTAACCCCGCCACCAGCGCAGGAACCGCTGCCAGGCGCCCGGCCCGCGGCCGCCGTCCGGTGCCGCGGCGGGCTCCGGCCGGGGCGCGGGCGGCGCGGTGCCCGCCGGGTCGGCGGCGGCCGCGGACTCGGCGGCGGGCTCGGCGGCGGGCGCCGGCTCGGCCACCGGCGTTCCGACCTGCCAGGCGGTGCGCCGGCGGGACACCGGCTCCCGGCCCGGCTGCTCCGTCACGTCCTGCCGCGGCGTGGGGGCGAAGCGCACCGGCAGTTCCACCAGATGGCGTGAGGCGATCGACTCGGACCAGGCCAGGTCCTCCTCGTCGCAGTCGAGTTCGACGTCGGGCAGCCGCATCAGCAGGGCGTCCACGCCGATGTCGGCGATGGCCCGGCCGATGTCCTGGCCGGGGCACTCGTGCGGGCCGCCGCCGAAGGCGAGGTGCGAGCGGTTGCCCTGCATGTGGGCGGTCAGGTCCGGCCGTACCTTCGGGTCGACGTTGCCCGGCGCGGGGGCGAAGAGCAGTCCGTCGCCCTTGCGGATCCGCTGCCCGCCCAGCTCGGTCTCCTGCTTGGCGAAGTAGGCGAAGACCGCGCTGAACGGCGGCTCGTCCCACAGGGACTGCTCGACCGCCTCGGGCACGGTCATCTGGCCGCCGTTGAGCTGGGCCCGGAAGCGGGGGTCGGTGAGCACCGTGCGCAGTACGTTGGCGAGGAGGTTGGCGGTGGCTTCGTAGGCGGCGATGAGCACGACCCGCAGGTGCTCGCGGACCTCGTCGTCGCTGAGGCCGGCGGGGTGGGTGACGAGGTGGCCGGCGAAGTCGTCCTCGGGCCGGGCGCGGCGGGCGGCGGCGAGCCGTCCGAGGGCGTCCACGATGTACTGGTTGCTGGCGATCGCGGTCTCGGTGCCCTTGAGCATGTCGCGGGCGGCGTGCACGATCCGGTCGCCGTACTCGTCGGGCATGCCGAGGATCTCGCACATCACGGCCATCGGCAGGTGGTCGGCGTACTGGCCGACCAGGTCGGCCTGGCCGGCCTCGCAGAACCGGTTGACGAGCAGCTGGGTGCAGCGGGTGATGTGCCGGCGCAGGCTGCGGAAGTCGATGGTGGTGAGAGCGCCGGTGACCGCGCCGCGCAGCCTGAGGTGCTCGTCGCCCTCGGCGTGCGAGCAGACGGGCTGCCGGGCGATGTGCGGCATGAGGGGGTGGTCGGGCTTGACCATGCCCTCCAGCAGCGGGCTCCAGGTCCGGCTGTCCCGGGTGAACTGCGAGGGCGAGCGGACCATGTGCAGGTTCTCGGCGTGGCCGAGGACCACCCACATCGGTACGTCGTCGTGGAGCAGCACGGGCGCCACGGCACCGTGCTCGGCGCGGAGTCTCTCGTACAGGGCGCCCAGGTCCCGCGCGTCGGGGCCGTGGAGCCGGTGCAGCCCGCCGGGGCCGGGGCCGTGGGCGGGGCAGCCGGGGGGCGGGCCGGCGGAGAGGTCGTCCGCTTCGGTCGTGGAGTGGGTCTCAGGCGTCACAGCGAGTCGCTTTCGGGAACTGTGGGGGGGGCGTTGTCGGGGAGGTGTGCGGGCGGGTCACGTGAGCCGGCCCGTCATGGCGAGGGAGTGCAGGAAGCGCATCAGCGTCATGAGGACCTCCTTGCTGGAGGCGCGGCGCCGGGCGTCGCACTCCACGATCGGGATCTCCTCGGTCAGGTCGAGCGCCGCGCGCAGCTCCGGGACCGGGTGGCGGGGGCCGTCCGGGAAGGTGTTGACGGCGACCACGAAGGGCACGCCGCACTCCTCCAGCCGGCCCATGACGTCGAAGCTGACCTCCAGCCGCCGGGTGTCGACCAGGACCACCGCGCCCAGCGCGCCCTCGAACAGCCCGTTCCACAGGAACCAGAAGCGTTCCTGGCCGGGTGTGCCGAAGAGGTACAGCACCAGTTGGTCCGTGAGGCCGATGCGGCCGAAGTCCATCGCCACGGTGGTGGCCGTCTTGGAGTCGGAGCCGTAGTCGTCGTCGACCCCGATGCCGGCCTGCGTCATGGTCTCCTCGGTGGTCAGCGGTCTGATCTCGCTGACCGAGCCGACCATGGTGGTCTTGCCGACCCCGAAGCCGCCCACGATCACGATCTTGACCGCGGCCTGTGTGGTGTGGGGCAGGTGGTCCTCGGCCCGTGGTCCCGGGACGGTGTCAGAGCCGTTGAAGTCCATGCATCACCGCTTCGAGGATGGATCGGTCCGGGAGCGCCTGGCGCACGACCGGGGCGCGTGCCTGCACGAGTTCGGCCGCCAGCATCTGGGTGAGCAGGACGGTGATCACGCTGAACGGCAGACTGAGGTAGGCCGACAGCTCGGCCACGGAGAGCGGGGCGGCGCACAGCCGGAGCACCGCCGCCTGTTCCGGGCTGGTGGACGGCTTCGGCTCGGAGCGCGCCACGATCAACGTGACCAGGTCGAGCTCCGCGCGGTCCCCGTCCACCTCACCGATCACGAAGAGGCGCTCGGGGTTGGCGGGCTTGCCGTCCTTGCCGCCCGTGCCCTCGTGATCCGCGCCGCCCTCCTGGAGCGACGGCCGCGGCGGCGGGGGCTCCTGCCGGGGGGAGCGCCGCCGGCGTTTCGGCGGAGTCATACGGCCTGCCCGTTGCGCCGCGGCGGACTGGTCAGGTGGGGACCGATCCGGTCGACGAGGTCACGCATCTGGGCGCTCATCAGCCCGGGTTCGGCGACGATGTCGGAGAGCACCGCGAGATAGGCGTTGGGTCCCGCCGCCATCAGGTAGAAGTAGCCGCCGTTGACCTCGATGAGGATCATCCGCATCTGGCCGTCGCTGGTCGGGATCTCGTCGGCCACGGCGCTCGCCAGGCTCTGCAGTCCGGCGCAGGCCGCGGCGACCCGGTCGGCGGTGTCCGGATCGCCGCCGTGCCGGGCGATGCGCAGCCCGTCGGCGGAGAGCACCACGATCATGTGGATGCCCGGTACGCCCTTGGCGAGGTTCTGGAGCATCCAGTCGAAGTCCGGTCGGTACGCCATCAGTGCGGATCCCTCTCGTCGTCGGCCCGGGCAGCGCGGGCCGGCTCATCGGCCGGCTGGGTGGACGAGGCGGGCTTCGGTCGCTTGAGGCCCTCCATGAACGCCTCGACCCACATCCCGGGCGGGGGCTGGTCCTCGGGCTCGGGCTCGGGCATGGGAGTGCCCCAGAGGGGACGGGGTTCGCGCCCCTCCCGTTCGGCGGCTTCCTTCTCGGCGCGTTCCGCGGCGTACTGCTCGCGGATCCGCTGAGTGATCGGGATCTTCATCCGGGTGCGGCGCTGCGGCAGCCCGTTGGCGTTCCACTCCTTGACGACCGGGACGTCGTCCTCCATGGACACCGAGCCGGGGATCTTCGGGCTGGTCGGGCGGCGCCGCTTCGGCGGGCGCTTGGGACCCTCCAGCGCGTCGGGCGAGACGTTGGGCACGGAGGTGGCGCCGATGCCGTGGGCGAGTCCGACGCCGGGCTCGTCGGTGAGCATGTTGCTGGGCACGATGACCACGGCGCGGACCCCGCCGTACGCCGAGGAGCGCAGCGCGACCTGCATGTTGTACGCCCGGCACAGGCGGCCCACGACGGCGAGGCCGAGCCGGGGCGGGCCCGCGATGTCCTGGAGGTCGACGCCGGCCATGGCGCGTTCCAGCATGCCCTCGATCCGGGCCCGGGCCTCCTCGCTGAAGCTGACGCCGGCGTCCTCGATCTCGATGGCGAGGCCGGTCTGCACCCGGACGGCGGTGACGTGCACCTCGGTGCTCGGCGGCGAGTAACGGGTGGCGTTGTCGAAGAGCTCGGCGCAGGCGTGGATGACCGGCTCGACGTAGATGCCCTTGACACTGATGCGGGCGATGTTGTCCAGCTTGATGCGCCGGTACTCCAGGATCCGCGACATGGCGCCGCGCAGGGTGCTGTACAGCGACACCGGCAGGGGCCACTGGCGGCCGGGGCGTCCGCCGCCGAGTACGGAGAGGGAGTCGGCGAGGCGGCCGATCAGCGCGTTGCCGTGGTCGATGCGCAGCAGGTCGTCGAAGACCTCGGGGTTGCGGCCGTGGTCCTCCTCCATCTCCCGCAGTTCGTTGGCCTGCTGGTGGACGATCGCCTGCACGCGCCGGGCGACGGTGACGAAGGAGCTCGCCGCGGACTCGCGCAGGGCCTCCTCGTGGTCGACGATGCGCATCAGCTTCTTCAGCAACTGGCGCTGCGGGTCGGGCAGGTCCCGGAAGACCGGGTTCACCAGGCCGAGTTTGCGGATCACCTCCGGGGCCGACACCCCGCCGGCCATCCGCCGCAGCGCGGTGGGCAGGATCTCCTCGCCGAATCGGGCCCAGTCCTCGTGGTGGTCGGCGATGCGCTGCTCCAGCTCCGCGCTGTGCCGGGCGTGGCCGGCCTGCGCGTCCCGCAGCGCGCGGCCCCGGCGCACCGCCTCGGCCGCGGTGGCGGTCACCAGGAGCGTGGCGAGGGCGCCGCACAGGGCGACCGCGGCCCGGGCCGACGGCGACACCAGGGCGACGGCGGTTCCGGTCGCCGCGGCCATCAGTGTCGCCGGGAGCAACAGCACGCGCGCAGGGGGAAGTTCACGGCGTGCGGGTGGGGGTTGAACACTCACCATGTGGGCCCTCTGAAAGCAGTCGGCGGGGAGTCGGGGGAGCTTGCCGGGGTATACGTCATGGGACTGTTGCCTACATCAGGGATTTTTGGGAACAGACGCACGAATACACCGCAACTCGGTGCGCTGCGGGCGAGCTTAGTCCGACCGGATCATCGCCGTGTCATATTCAGCAACCGCCTGAAACGGGCCTCACGGCAGGAGTACCCTCACTCATTTACACGCACAGCCGCGACTCGCACACGACGCGTGACGACGTACAGACATGCGAAAGCCACTCACCGTGACGGGTGAGTGGCTCGTCGCTCAGGAAACCGGCGGGCGGCGGCGCCCCTCAGGGGCGCGGGGAACTGCGCGCCCAGCCGCAGTCCCTCCGCATCCGCCGGGGAACCGTCACCCCACCGACGAGTAGGCGACGACCCCCCGCAGCAGCCCCTCGACGGCCTTGCGCGAGTTCTTCACGACCGTCGACCCCACGGGTGCGGCCGCCGAGATCTGCCCCAGCACGTCGATGACCTGCTTGCACCAGCGCACGAAGTCCCCCGCCGGCATCTCCGCCTCGCGCAGCACCTCGTCCAGCCCCTTGCCCGAGGCCCACATGTACGCGGCCCAGGCGAACCCGAGATCCGGCTCCCGCTGCCCGACCCCCTCGGTCTGGGTGATCCGGAACTCCTCCTCCAGCGCGTCCAGCCGGCCCCAGATCCGCACCATCTCCCCCAGCGCGGCCTTCGCCTTGCCCGACGGCAGCTTCGGCGCCATCGCGTCGTCGGCGACCCGCGCCTCGAACACCAACGCCGAGACGCAGGCGGCCAGTTCGGCCGGCGCCAGCCCTTCCCAGACGCCCTCGCGCAGACACTCGCTGGCGAGCAGGTCGAGCTCGCCGTACAGCCGCGCCAGTCGCTTGCCGTGCTCGGTGACCTCGTCGTCGCGCAGGTAGTCCAGCTCGGTCAGGAGCGCGACGATCCGGTCGAACGTCCGGGCGATGGTGTTCGTCCGCCCCTCGATCCGCCGCTCCAGCTGGGAGGTGTCCCGCATCAGCCGGTGGTACCGCTCGGCCCACCGGGCGTGGTCCTCGCGGTCGTTGCAGCCGTGACACGGGTGCGCCCGCAGCGCCGCCCGCAGCCGCGCGATCTCCCGGTCGTCCGCGGCCTGCGACCGCCGCTTGCGCTGCCGCTCCGGCGGGATGTGCCCGGCCTTGGTGCGCAGCGCCGACGCCAGGTCCCGCCGCGACTGCGGCGAGCGCGGATTGAACGACTTCGGGATCCGCATCCGCTCCAGCGCCTCGACCGGCACCGGGAAGTCGATCGACGCCAGCCGCTTGACCTGCCGCTCCGCGGTCAGCACCAACGGCCGCGGCCCGTCGTGCTGTTCGAGCCCGCGGTGTCCGTTGGACCGCCCGGCGGGCAGCCCCGGATCCAGCACCAGCGCCAGCCCGGCGTACTTCCCGCTCGGCACGTGGATGATGTCGCCCGGCCGCAGCCGCTCCAGCGCGACGGCCGCCTCGGCCCGCCGCTGGGCCGCGCCCTGCCGGGCCAACTCGGTCTCCCGGTCCTTCAGTTCGCGCCGCAGCCGCGCGTACTCCGCGAAGTCCCCGAGGTGGCAGGTCATGGACTCCTGGTAGCCGGCGAGCCCCTCCTCGTTGCGCTGCACCTGGCGCGAGATGCCCACGACCGACTTGTCGGCCTGGAACTGCGCGAACGAGGTCTCCAGCAGCTCGCGCGAGCGGTGCCGCCCGAACTGCTCGACCAGGTTGACCGCCATGTTGTACGACGGCTTGAAGCTGGACCGCAGCGGATACGTGCGCGTCCCGGCCAGTCCCGCCAGGTGCTCGGGGTTCATCCCCCGCTGCCACAGCACCACCGCGTGGCCCTCGACGTCGATGCCGCGCCGCCCCGCGCGCCCCGTCAGCTGCGTGTACTCGCCGGGGGTGATGTCGGCGTGCTGCTCGCCGTTCCACTTGACGAGCTTCTCCAGCACCACCGAGCGCGCGGGCATGTTGATGCCCAGGGCCAGCGTCTCGGTGGCGAAGACCGCCTTCACCAGCCCGCGGACGAACAGTTCCTCCACGACCTCCTTGAAGGTCGGCAGCATGCCCGCGTGGTGGGCGGCGATACCGCGTTCCAGGCCCTCCAGCCACTCGTAGTACCCGAGCACGTGCAGGTCCTCGGGCGGGATCGAGGCCGTGCGCTCCTCCACCAGGGCGCGGACCTGCTCCCGGGCCTCCTCGTCGTTGAGCCGCAGCCCGGCGTACAGGCACTGCTGGACGGCGGCCTCGCAGGCGGCCCGGCTGAAGATGAACGTGATCGCGGGCAGCAGCCCTTCCGCGTCCAGCCGCTCGATGACCTCGGGCCGGCTGGGCGTCCAGATCCGCGACCGCTGCCGCCGCTCCCGCTCCCGGTCGGCCTCGCGCATCGCGCGGCCCCGCCGGCGGTCCTGGTACGACGGCCGGCTGGCCTCCATCCGCGCCATCCGCGTGAGGTCGGGGTTGACGGCCCTGCGGTGGTCCTCGCCCTCCTCGAAGAGGTCGTACATCCGGCGCCCGGCGAGCACGTGCTGGAACAGTGGCACCGGCCGGTGCTCGGCGACGATCACCTCCGTGTCGCCGCGGACGGTGTCGAGCCAGTCGCCGAACTCCTCGGCGTTGGAGACGGTCGCCGACAGCGACACCAGGGTCACCGACTCGGGCAGGTGGATGATCACCTCCTCCCACACCGCGCCCCGGAAGCGGTCGGAGAGGTAGTGCACCTCGTCCATCACCACATGGCCGAGGCCGAGCAGGGTCTGGGAGCCGGCGTAGAGCATGTTGCGCAGCACCTCGGTGGTCATCACCACCACCGGGGCGTCGGAGTTGACGCTGTTGTCGCCGGTGAGCAGACCGACCTGCTCGCTGCCGTAGCGCCGGCACAGGTCGTTGTACTTCTGGTTGGACAGCGCCTTGATGGGCGTCGTGTAGAAGCACTTCCGGCCCTGTTGCAGGGCGAGGTGGACGGCGAACTCGCCCACGATCGTCTTGCCGGAGCCGGTGGGCGCGGCCACCAGCACGCCCTTCCCCGCCTCGAGCGCCTCGCACGCCTCGATCTGGAAGGGATCGAGGCCGAAGTCGTACATCTCGCGGAAGGAGGCGAGCGCGGTGGCCTGCTCGGCGGCGCGCCGACGCGCCGCCGCGTACCGCTCGGCCGGTGAGAGATCCTCAGTCATCGTGCTTTCGAGCGTACCGGGCCGCACTGACAACAGGACGATCATTATCCGGATCCGCTGCTGTGAATCCGGCGATACCCGCAGCTCAGCGGCCCACGACCCGGACCGCCCCGGGCACGCACCGCACGCTCAGCGGCAACGGCCCGAGCGGCTCGCCGTCGGCGTAGCCGGTGATCCCCTCGGCCGCGATCTCCACCCGCGCCGCCCGGTGGACGGTGACCTTGGGATGGCGCACGTGCGTCCCGCGGTACACGGTCGGGAAGACCCGCAGCAGCGTCCTGCGGCTGCAGTCGCCGACCACCGTGATGTCGAACAGCCCGTCACCGAGATCCGCGCCCGGGCATATCCGCATACCGCCCCCGTACGACGCCCCGTTGCCGACCGCCACCAGGGTCGCCTCGATCTCCCGGACCTCGCCGCCGTCGAGGGTGAGCCGGTACGGGAACGGGCGGAACGCGGCCAGTTCGGCGAGCATCGCCAGGTCGTACGTGAAGCGGCCGGCCGGGCGGCGCATCCGGTTGCCCCGGTCGTTGACGCGGGAGTCGAAGCCGGAGGCGAGGACGGTGCCGAACCAGCGGTCCCCTGCCCGGCCGAGGTCGACCTCCCGTACTCCGTCGCCCTTGAGTCCCTCGGCGATCACCCGGCCCGCCTCGGCCGGGTCGCGCACGGGCAGGCCGAGGGCGCGGGCGAAGTCGTTGCCGGTGCCCACCGCGACCAGCCCGAGGGGGGTGTCCGTACCGGCGACCGCCTGGAGGGCGAGATGGGCGACGCCGTCACCGCCGACCGCGACGAGCGCTCCGGTGCCCTCGGCGACCGCGGCCCGCGCGCGGGCAAGCGCGTCGCCCGGGTCCTGCCCGCTGACCGTGCGCACGCGGAACCCGGCCGCCCGCAGAGCGGAAGCGGCCGGCTGCGCCGCGTGGGCGCCCCGGCCGCGGCCCGCGGTGGGGTTGACGAAGAGAGTGATCTCGCTGGTCACGCCGGTGACCTTACGAGGTGCCCGGAGATCTTCGGATCAGGTCGCGACAACCGTTGCCTCAGGTGACGTCGTCGTACCCGTTGACCCGGTCCTTGCCCGACGGCTCGGGCAGGGCGCGGCTCGCGCTGACGGTCTCCACCTCGCCGATGTCCTCCGGCGTGAGGTCCAGCTCCGAGGCCTCGTCGGCGGCGGGGCCCAGGGCCTCCCGGCGGCGCCGGCGCCGGTCGTTGAGCAGGGAGACGGCCACCGCGCCGAAGTAGAGCACCCAGATCGGCCCGGCCAGGGCCAGCATGGTCAGCGGGTCGGTGCTGGGCGTGGCGAACGCCGCGAACAGCGTGATGCCCATGATCATCGCCCGCCACCAGCCGAGCATCCGCCTGCCGGTGATGGCGCCGGTGAAGTTGAGCATGACCAGCAGCAGCGGCAGCTCGAAGGAGAGGCCGAAGACGATCACCATGCGCGTCACGAGGTCGAGCAGGTCGTCGAGCGGCAGCAGGTTGTCGACACCGAACGGCGTGAACTCGATCAGCACGTTCGCGGTCGTGGGCAGCACCTTGTAGGCGAAGAAGGCGCCGCACAGGAAGAGCGGGAAGCCGGTGCCGACGAACGCGTAGGCGTACTTCTTCTCGTGTCGGTGCAGACCGGGGGCGACGAAGGCCCACAGCTGGTAGAGCCAGACCGGCGAGGCCAGTACGACGCCGGCCATCAGGGACACCTTCAGCGCCAGCGTGAAGGGCGCGAGCAGACCGTTGATGGTGATCTGGGCGCAGGGCTCGGTGTCCTCGGCGGCGTCGGCCGACGCCCTGGCCAGTTCCTCGAACGACTGCGAGCAGCCGACCGAATCGAGGATCGGCTCGGTGAAGAAGTTGATGATGTCGTTGTAGAAGAAGGCGGCGACGACCGTCACGGCGACGATGGCCAGCAGTGCCTTCGCGAGCCGGTTGCGGAGCTCACGGAGGTGTTCCGCGAGGGGCATCCGCCCCTCCGGATCCTTCTCCTTCTTGCGGGCAGGCTTCAGCAACCCACGTTCCCATCTCGTGCGGCAGGCCGGGGGTCACCGGCCCTGCGTCAGCGCTTGGTCGTGTCCGTCGGCTCGTTGACCGGGCGGGAGCTGGACACGTCGCCGGGCGAGGCCTGGATGATGCGCTGAGCCGGGGGCTGCTCGTCGGTGTGGGGCGGGTCGGCCGGGGCGGAGGACTTGTTGTCGTCCTTCATGGCCTTCGCCTCGCTCTTCAGGATCCGCGCGGACTTGCCGAGCGAGCGGGCCATGTCCGGAAGCTTCTTCGCGCCGAACAGCAGGATGATGACGACGAGGATGAGAATGATCTCGGGGGCTCCGAGCCTTCCGAACATAAGTCTTTACCTTCTCACCGAGGCGGGTGGGTGGGGTGCTGTCCGGTCGGTCGGACATGTGTCCGAACGACGGTGCTGGCAGCGATCGTAACGCTCAGGGGTGAACGTGAGGCAATCCCCGTGCGTACTCCCGGTCCACGGCTCGGGCCTCGTTTTCCGGGCCGCGACCAGCAGCCTACCTTCCGCTTGGGGGAAGGTGACAGGGCGAAGCGGCCCAAAGGCACATCAAGCGCAGGGGGCACAGGGTTCCGCGGGGCGGATCACAGCGCGTCCACGGACCGGGCGGTGGTCACCGCCGCCCGCTCCAGGTCCTCCGCGGCCCGGTTGATCCGGCGCGCGGACTCCGACACCTGCCTGCCGAGGCGCTGGGCCTCCACGAAGACCCGGACGGCGAGCACGCTGAGGACGGCGATTCCCAGGAAACCCACAGCTACCGCGAACATCGGCCAGAACATGCCCCGAGCTTAGGGGTCTGCGCGGCGGCCCGCGCGCACGGGGTGAGCGCCGCACGCCCGAGCCTGGAGCGCCCGCCCCGGGCGTGCGGCCCCGGGGCGGGCACCGAGCACCACGGCCGATACGGCGGCGGGGCAGGCACCGAGCACCACGGCCGATCCGGCGGCGGGCGCAGAGGCGCCACGGCGGGTGCGGCCCCGGGTGCGCGCCGAGCACCACGGCCCATACGGCGGCGGGGCAGGCACCGAGCACCACGGCCGATCCGGCGGCGGGCGCAGAGGCGCCACGGCGGGTGCGGCCCCGGGTGCGCGCCGAGCACCACGGCGGACACGGCCCCCGGGTGCGCGCCGAGCGCTACGGCGTGTGCAGCCGCAGGGTGCGGACCCCGCCTCCGGTGAGGAGCTCGACGATCCGCTCGCCGGCCGGCTTGCGGACGGACGCGCCGCACTCGGGGCAGGTGAAGGAGTAGAACGTCGTACGGCTGGTGGCGCCGATGGCCAGGCGCAGCGCGCTCGCGGCGAGCTCGAAGCGGCCCCGGCAGTCGGGGCAGCCGGCCCTGAACACCACGGGGGTCACGCTTCTCATCCCCGCGAACGCGGACGCCACCGTCATGTCCCGCAGCCCGGCCGCCGACTCGCTCACAGTCCCTGCTCCTGCCTGTCGTGTGGGGTGAGGCCCGGGGTGAGGGCCCCGGGAGCCGTGGGGTCCGGGGTGAGGGTCCCCGCGATCGTGGTGGGGCCCGGAGTGCCGGTCCCCGAAGCCGTGGGGCCCGGGGCGACCAGCTCGGGAGCCATGGGGTCCGGGGTGAGCGCACCGGGCGTGTCCGCCAAGACGCCGTCGTACGCCGCCAGCGCCTCGCGGGCCGCCTGCCGGGCGCTGTCGGCCAGCCCCCGGGGGGCGACGATCCGCCCGTCGGGCCCGAGGCGCAGGGCGAGGCGGCGCAGCGACGCCGGGTCGGGGGTGCGCAGGGTGATGCGCAGCCCGCCGTCCGTGAGCTCCTCCGCGCTGTCGTGCGGGTAGTACTCCGCGACCCAGCGGCCGCCGGGTCCGACCTCGACGACGACCTCCGGGTCCTCGGCCGCGGGCTGCACCAGCCCCTCGGACAGGTCCCGCAGCTCGACCTCGGGCGGCGCGGACGGCTGGTCGAGGACCTTGATCTCGGCGACCCGGTCGAGCCGGAAGGTGCGGCGCGCCTCGGAGCGGTAGCACCAGCCCTCGACGTAGGTGTGGCCGACGCTGACCAAACGGATCGGGTCGACCTCGCGCTCGGTGACCTCGTCGCGGGCCGGTGAGTAGTAGCGGATCCACAGCCGGCGGCGCTCCGAGATCGCCCGGTCGACGTCGGCGAAGACGCCGCCCTCGGACTCGAAGGTCACCGAGAGCCGGGCGCTGGCACCGGCCGCCTCGCCGGCCGCGGCCTCCACCTTGGCGGTGGCGCGCAGCAGCGCCTGCCGGTCGCTCTCGCGCAGGCCCGGCAGCGTGGACACGGCCCGTGCGGCGACCAGCAGGGCGGTCGCCTCGTCGGCGGCCAGCCGCAGCGGCTCGGCCGCCTCCGCGCCGAGGGCGGCGGGGTTGTGCCACCAGATGCGCTCGCCGTCGGTGTCGATGTCGAGCAGGTCGCCGCCGCGGAAGCTGGTGCCGCACATGGGCAGCACGTCCAGGTCGGAGACCAGTTCGTCCTCGGTGATCCCGAACGCGCGGGCGACGTCCTCGATGCGGGCCCCGGGGCGCTCCCTGAGGTACGTCACCAGGGAGAGCATCCGCCGGGTCTGGTCGATGGCGTTCGTGGGCCTGATCGGTTTGCCGGCCACTGTCTTCTCCGCTCCCCCTCAGCCCTTGGCCACGGCACGCAGCCGGTCCACCACGTCGGCCCGCAGCTCGGCGGGGTCCAGCACGACCACGTCCGGACCGAACTCCACCAGCCAGGCGTCCAGCCCGTGACCGTACGGGATCTCCAGCTCGTCCCAGCCGTCCCCCAGCTCCCGGACCGCGGTCGCCCGGGCCCGCAGGGGGTACCCGGCGCCGGAGCGCAGCCGGATCCGCGCGCTGCGGTCGGCGGTCTCGCCGGCCCAGCCGGCGACGGTCTCACGCACCGTGACGACGTCCGGGACGGGCGCGGTGTACCGGCCGCTGCGGGCACGTACCCGGCCGGTGATCCGGGACAGCCGGAAGACCCGCTCGGCCCCGCGGTCCCGGTCCCAGCCCGCGAGGTACCAGTGGCCGCGCCAGCACTCCAGCGCCCACGGCTCCACCTGCCGCGTCTCGGGACGGGCGGCGGTGGCCTTGCGGTACTCGAAGACGACCGGGCGGCGGTCGCGGCAGGCCAGCATCAGCGGCTCGAAGGCGGCCTCGTGCACGGGGATGCGCGGCTCCAGGGCGCCGTGCGCCCCGTACGGGTCGACGTCCTCGGGGAGCCCGGCGGCGCGCAGCTTCTGCAGGGCGCCGCTGGCCGCGCCGGCCAGCCGGGCCTGCTGCCAGACCTTGGCGGCCAGGCCCAGGGCCGCGGCCTCCTCGGCGTCCAGGGTGATGGGCGGGAGGCGGTTGCTGTCGCGGCGGGCGAGGTAGCCGACCTCACCGTCGAGGTTCTCGACGGTGTCGATGATGAGGCCGAGCTCGCGCAGATCGTCCTTGTCCCGCTCGAACATCCGGTTGAAGGAGTCGTCGCTGCCCGCTTCGAGGTAGGCCTCGATGGATTCTCGAAGCTCGCGCTTGCTGAGCGGCCGCCGTGTCCCCAGCAGACACAGCGCCAGGTTCATCAGCCGCTCGGCCTTGGCAATGGCCATCGACGCCCTTCGCCTTCCTTATGGTGCTTCCGACCGATGACCGTACCGCTCCGCGGGGCCGTGGCAAAAGCCGAGGGCCCACGCCCGGACAGGCATGGGCCCCAGGTGATCGGCTCCGATCGGTCCCGCTCAGACGCCGAGCAGGTCGACCACGAAGATCAGCGTCTCGCCGGGCTTGATCGCCGGGGTCGGGCTCTGGTCGCCGTAGGCGAGGTGGGCGGGGATGGTCAGCTGGCGGCGGCCGCCGACCTTCATGCCCTGCACGCCCTGGTCCCAGCCCGCGATGACCCGGCCGGCGCCCAGCGGGAAGCGGAACGGCGTACCGCGGTTCCAGCTGGCGTCGAACTCCTCGCCCGTGCTGAAGGCGACACCGACGTAGTGCACGGTGACCGTCTGGCCGGCCTGCGCCACGGGGCCGTCGCCCTCCCAGATGTCCTTGATCTCCAGGTCCGCCGGGGGCTCGCCGCCCGGGAAGTCGATCTCGGGCTTGTCGATGCTCACGTCTTCAGCTCCTGCTTGTCTGTGGAAAAGGCGAACACGCACAGTCTCGCATTCCCGGCGATCACATCTTCGCCAGGATGTCGACCGAGAAGACCAGCGTGGAGTCCTTCTCGATGCCGCTGCCCTGCGGCGGGTTGTCCCCGTACCCCAGCTCCGGCGGGACGACGATGAGGACCCGGCTGCCGACCTTCTTGCCGGTCAGGCCCTGCGCCCAGCCCTTGACGACCTGCTGCAAGGAGAAGGAGGTCAGCGCCTTGCGGCTGTACGACGAGTCGAACTCCTTGCCGGTGTCCCAGAGCACGCCCTTGTACTGCACCAGCACGGTGCTGTCGGCGGCGACCTCCTCGCCGTCGCCCTCGATGACGTAGCTCGCCACCAGCTCGGCCGGCGCGTCGGCCTCGGGGATCTCGATGGAGGGCGCCTTGCCGTCGGTGTTGGTGCCGACCTGGGGCAGGTCCGTGTCGTCCTGCGCGACGTCGGTGCCCTTGGCGGAGCTGGCGGCGTTGTACGTGTCCTCGATGTCGACGACGAAGACCAGCGTGTCGGTGCCCTCGATGCCCGCCTGAGCGTTGCCCTGCTCGCCGTACCCCCAGGTGGGCGGCACGGCCAGCTGGACGCGGCTGCCGGTCTTCTTGCCGGCCAGTCCGTAGCGCCAGCCGTCGATGATGCCGCCCTGGGCGAGCTGGATGAGCAGCGGGGTCTCGCGGTCGTAGGAGTTGTCGAACACCTTCGCGGTGTCCCAGATCTGGCCGAGGTAGTTGGCCACGATGTAGTCGTTCTCCGCGACCGTGCGGCCGCCGCCCGCGATGACGGTCTTCACCGCGAGGTCCTTCGACGGCTCGCCGCTGCCCTTGGCCACCGTGGGCTTCTCGCCGAACTCCGTGCCCGCGGTGATCGCCGGCAGCGGGCCGTCGACGATCTTGGGTGCCGGGGCGGCGGAGGTCGCCGGGGCCGAGGGCGACGCGGTGTCGCTGGCCTTGCCGGAGTCGGACCCCTCGTCGCCGCATGCGGCGAGCGTGACCAGTCCAGTGGGAACGGCGATGAGAAGTGAGCGTCGGCGCACGGTGGGGGCCTCGTAATCGGTCGATCTTGTGGATGGCGTGCGCGCAACTCTACGGCGTGAGAAGGGCGCCGTACGGAAAACGTACGGCGCCCGTGTGGCGTTCCGGTCACTCGGAACGCCTTGCTCACATACCGGCGATCAGCTTTTCCACCCGGTCGTCCACGGACCGGAACGGGTCCTTGCACAACACCGTGCGCTGGGCCTGGTCATTGAGCTTGAGATGGACCCAGTCGACGGTGAAGTCCCGGCGCTGCTCCTGCGCCCGCCGGATGAAGTCGCCGCGCAGCCGGGCCCGAGTGGTCTGCGGCGGTACCGACTTGCCTTCGAAGATCTTCAAGTCGTTGCAGATCCGGGCGGCTTGCCCCTTCTTCTCCAGCAGGTAGTACAGGCCACGACGGCGGTGGATGTCGTGGTAGGCGAGGTCTATCTGGGCGACCCGGGGGTGCGACATGGTCATGTTGTGCTTGGCCCGGTACCGCTCCAGGAGCTTGTACTTCATGACCCAGTCGATCTCGGTGTCGATCCGGTCCAGGTCCTCGGCCTCGATCGCGTCGAGCGTACGGCCCCACAGCTCCAGCACCTGTTCGACGGTGCCGGTGCGGATGCCGCGCCGCTCGCAGAAGTCCACCGCCTTCTCGTAGTACTCGCGCTGCACCTCCAGCGCGGAGGCCTCCCGGCCACTGGCCAGACGCACCTTGCGCCGGCCCGTTATGTCGTGGCTGACCTCCCGGATCGCCCTGATCGGGTTCTCCAGGGTGAGGTCGCGCATGACCGTGCCCGCCTCGATCATGCGCAGCACCAGGTCGGTGGCGCCGACCTTGAGCAGCATGGTCGTCTCGGACATGTTCGAGTCGCCGACGATCACGTGCAGGCGGCGGTAGCGCTCGGCGTCGGCGTGCGGTTCGTCGCGTGTGTTGATGATCGGCCGGGAGCGGGTGGTCGCCGAGGAGACGCCCTCCCAGATGTGCTCGGCGCGCTGGCTGACGCAGTACACCGCGCCCCGCGGGGTCTGCAGCACCTTGCCCGCGCCGCACAGCAGCTGCCGGGTGACGAGGAACGGGATGAGGATGTCCGCGAGCCGGGAGAACTCCCCGTGCCGGGCCACCAGATAGTTCTCGTGGCAGCCGTAGGAGTTGCCGGCGGAGTCGGTGTTGTTCTTGAAGAGGTAGACGTCGCCCGCGATTCCTTCCTCGTGCAGGCGTCGTTCCGCGTCCACCAGGAGACCTTCGAGAATGCGTTCTCCGGCCTTGTCGTGGGTGACCAGCTCGGTCACGTTGTCACATTCGGGTGTCGCGTATTCCGGGTGGGAGCCCACATCGAGATACAGGCGGGCGCCGTTCCGCAGGAACACATTGCTGCTGCGGCCCCATGACACGACACGGCGGAAGAGGTACCGCGCCACCTCGTCAGGCGACAGACGGCGCTGTCCCCTGAACGTGCACGTGACGCCGTACTCGTTCTCCAGCCCGAAAATGCGGCGGTCCATGACTGAACATTACGCCCGATCCCCGGAACTGAAACGGGGTTCGGCAGCACGATTTGGATCATTTTCCCATGAAGCCGCAACCACCGCGGTTCTGGCGGGAGCCGCGAGCACCCGCCCCGTGGCCAGCAGAACCAGCAGCGACACGGCTCCGGCCGCGCCCGGCACGGCGAAGCCCCACAGCGCCCCGCCCCGCTCGACGACCGGCCCCGCCAGTCCCGTTCCCACGGAGGCACCCACGGTGAACGTGGTCACGAGCCAGGAGAACGCCTCCGTCACGGTCCCTCGCGGAGCGTGCCGGTCGACGATGACGAACGCGCACGCGATCGCCGGCGCGAGGAAGACGCCGGCCAGCGCGGACAGGGCGGTCATGGCGACCGGCCCCGGCGTCAGCGTCAGCGGCAGGTAACAGACCGCCAGCAGGGCGACCAGCACACGCAGTCGCCGCTCGGGGGCACCGGGCCACTGCCGCGCCCCGTAGCCGACCCCGCCGGCCAGCGCGCCGAGCCCCAGGGCCGCCATCAGCCAGCCGTACACCACGTCGCCGCCGCGGCCGTCGGCGTACGACACGGCGGCGACCGTGATGGAGCCCAGGGCCACGCCGACGAAGAGGAAGGCAGCCAGCAGGGCCAGCAGCCCCGGTGAGCGCAGGGCGCCCAGCCAGTGCGCCTCGCGCGGCGCCGACCGCCACGCGCGCGAGGGCGGCGACAGCACCACGCAGAGCGCGCCGAGCACCCCGACCGCGTTCAGCACCAGCAGAGCGGCCTGCGCCGACCACAGCGACACGCAGAGCGTCACCAGCAGCGGCCCCACCGTGAACATCACTTCCTGGGCCACCGCGTCCATGGCGTACGCCGTGTGCACCTGGTCCTCCCGGCGCAGCACCGACGGCCACAGCGCGCGCAGCCCGCCCTCCAGGGGCGGGGTGAAGAGGCCGGCGGCGCCGACGGCGGCGCAGGAGAGCACCAGCGCCCCGGTGCCGGTGAACGCGAAGACGGTCGCCGCCAGTGCCGACAGCAGCGCCGCGGGCAGCTGGACCCGCGGCTGCCCGTGCAGGTCCACCAGCCGTCCGAGCAGGGGCTGGCCCACCGCGTTGGCGACGCCGTAGACCGCCGCCAGCGCGCCGGCCAGACTGTAGGAGCCGCCCTCGGCGCGGATGAACAGCACGATGGCGATCGCGGCGGTGGCGTTGGGCAGCCGCCCCACGAGGGTGCCGGTGAGCAGTCTCGCGGCGTGCCTCGTCCTGAGGATCTCCAGGTATCCCGCGGCCATGTCCCGGCCTTCCCGCCGTAGTTTTACGTATAACGTCCGCTGTCATACGTACCATGTGCGCTGTTCACCCGTCCAGGCGGAGCCCGGACCACCCGATGAAGGAGCAGGCCGAGTGGCATCAGCCGGCACCCGCCCCACCAGCCGGGACGTCGCCCAGGCCGCCGGGGTCTCGCAGGCCGCCGTCTCGCTGGTGCTCGGCGACAAGTGGCGCGGCCGGGTCTCGGCGGCGACCGCCGAGCGGGTCCGGGCGGCCGTCCGCGACCTGGGCTACCGGCCCAACCTGGCCGCCCGCAACCTGCGGCTCGGCCGCACCCGCACCGTCCTGCTGGTGGTCCCCGCCCTCACCACGGAGTTCTTCGCGGGCGTCTACACCGGCGCCGCCCGGGTCGCCGCCGAGCACGGCTTCGGCGTGGTGCTCTACCCCTCCCCCGTGGGCGCCGGTCCCGCCCGTGACCCCTTCGCGTCCGCCCAGGCCGCCCTGGACGGCGTGATCGCGTCCTCGATGGCCGCCGACGCCGTGACCGCCATCCGCGGCGACCAGCTGCCCCTGGTGATGCTCGACAGCGACCCCGCGGGCAGCCTGGGCGCGGCGACGGTCAACCTGGACATCGCCGACGGCGTCCGCCAGGTGGCCGAGCACCTGCTCGGCCTCGGCCACCGCTCCTTCCTGCACCTGGCGGCCGACGTGCCCTCGTGGACCTTCGAGGTGCGCGCCCGCGAGCTCGCCGCCCGCACGGCCGCCGTTCCGGGCACGACCGTGCGCACGGCCCGCGCGCCCATCTCCATCGAGGGCGCCCGGGCCGCCGCCGAGGCCGCGCTGCGGCGGCACCCGGCCACCGCGGTCGTCTGCGACGACGACAAGCTGGCGGCCGGCGCCTGCAAGGCGGTGCGGCGGCTGGGCCTGCGCATCCCCGACGACGTGTCCGTCACCGGCCTGGACGACCTCGCCCTGGCCACCGCGATCGACCCGGAGCTGACGACCGTCCGCCTGGACGCCGAGCTGTTCGGGGAGCGCGGGATGCGGGCCCTGCTGGCGGTGCTGGAGGGCCGGGCGCCCGACGGCGGGGACATCCCGGTGGAGCTGGTCGTACGCGGCTCCACGGCGCCGCCGCCGGCGCCGTGAACGGCGAGGCCCCGGCCGTCGACGGCCGGGGCATCCGCTGCGGCGGGGCCTGAGGCGGCCCGCCCGTCCTACTCGTCCTCGGTGGCCTCGTCCTCGGCGTCCGCGGCCGACGACGCGCCGTCCGCGTCCAGCAGCCGGGCGAGCTGCCGGCCGGTGATCCGCTTGAACTTGCGCTTCTGCGGGCGCGTCCGGTCCAGCACCGCCACCTCCAGGCGCTCGGCGGGGATCTCCCGCTGGCTGCCGTTGGTGTCGCGGGACAGGGCCTGCACGGCCAGCTTCAGCGCCTCGGCGAGCGTCATGCCGTCCTGGTGGCGCTGGTCGAGGTACCCACTGATCTGCTCGGCGTTGCCGCCGACCGCGACCGAGCCGTGCTCGTCCACGATCGACCCGTCGTGCGGCAGCCGGTAGATCTGGTCGCCCTCGGGCGTCTCCCCCACCTCGGCGACGACCAGCTCCACCTCGTACGGCTTCTCGGCCGCGCTGGAGAAGATCGTGCCCAGCGTCTGCGCGTAGACGTTGGCGAGGCCGCGGGCGGTGACGTCGTCGCGGTCGTAGGTGTAACCGCGCAGGTCGGCGTAGCGGACGCCGCCGATGCGGAGGTTCTCGTACTCGTTGTACTTGCCGGCGGCGGCGAAGCCGATCCGGTCGTAGATCTCGCTGAACTTGTGCAGCGCGCGGGACGGGTTCTCACCGACGAACACGATGCCGTCGGCGTACTGCAGCACGACCAGGCTGCGGCCCCGGGCGATGCCCTTGCGGGCGTACTCCGCCCGGTCGGCCATCGCCTGCTGAGGTGAGACATAGAACGGCGTCGACACCGGTTATCCGTCCCTTTCTGTGGAAGTCACTGGATCACCCTCGCTCAACAACGGCCGCCGGCTACAGCAGCGCGGCCCGCGGGCCGTCGGGCTGCTCCAGCCGCCGCTCCAGGATCGAGCGGGCGATCCCGGAGGCCTCGTCCTCGGTGAGCCGGCGGAAGCCGTCCTCGGTGATCACGGTGACGATCGGGTAGATCCGGCGGGCGACATCGGGACCACCCGTCGCCGAGTCGTCGTCTGCCGCGTCGTACAGGGCCTGCACCACCAGGGTGGTGGCCTGGTCCTCGGCCAGGTCGTCACGGAAGAGCTTCTTCATGGCGCCGCGCGCGAAGATCGAGCCGGAGCCCGTGGCCGCGTAGCCCTGTTCCTCGGAGCGGCCGCCCGTCACGTCGTAGGAGAAGATGCGGCCCTTGCCGCGGTCCACGTCGTAACCGGCGAACAGCGGGACCACGGCCAGGCCCTGCATGGCCATGCCGAGGTTGGACCGGATCATCGTCGACAGCCGGTTCGCCTTGCCCTCCAGGGACAGCTGGGCTCCCTCGACCTTCTCGAAGTGCTCCAGCTCCAGCTGGAAGAGCTTGACCATCTCGACGGCCAGGCCGGCGGTGCCGGCGATGCCGACGGCCGAGTACTCGTCCGCCGGGAAGACCTTCTCGATGTCGCGCTGCGCGATGACGTTGCCCATGGTGGCCCGGCGGTCACCGGCGAGCACCACGCCGCCCGGGAACGTCACGGCCACGATCGTGGTGCCGTGCGGCGCCTCGATCACGCCCTGGGTGGGCGGCAGTTGCCGCTTGCCGGGCAGCAGCTCCGGCTGGTGCTCGGCCAGGAAGTCCATGAACGAGGAGGACCCAGGCGTCAGGAAGGCAGCTGGTAGACGCCCGGTGCTACGAGTGTTGGCTTCCACGCGTTTCCTTCCAAGTAGTCGGCAGCCCGGTGCGCAGCGTCGGGATCGTCCCGCAACCGGCCGAGGCCGCCATCGCAGTTGAAGCAAGGTACGCCACGGACCCTACCCGTCCCATGGCAGTGATCCACATGAAGGGCGGAAGCCTTCGGCAGATCACACAGGGGCGCGGGAGACGACTGCGCGCGGCTCGGATCCTCCGCACCGCGCGCAGCGCCTCTCTCCTGCTCGGTCCTGGACCACCGCACCCCCGCCGGCCTTCGGTGCGAAGGACGGGTGCCGTTACTGCCCGCCCTTCTGAACGAACGACCTCACGAAGTCCTCGGCGTTCTCCTCCAGGACGTCGTCGATCTCGTCCAGCACCGAGTCCACGTCGTCGCTGAGCTTCTCGTGCCGCTCCTTGAGGTCCTCCGAGGCCTGCGCCTCCGCCGCCTGCTCCTCGACCTCCTCGGTGGAGCGCGTCGCCTTCTGCTGTCCGCCGCCGGTGTCCTTGGTCGCCATAACCCTCACCCCGCTCGGTTCGCCCGACATCCTCGGCATCGCTGCCGATCGGTCATGATCAGACCCTACAAGCCGGGTCTGACAATGGCCCCGCAGTTCGTCCAACGTACGGGGCCCACCTCGATGATTCCCGGGCGCCGGGGTTTCCACCCCGCGCGCCCGGCCCCGCCCGGTACCCGCTCAGCCGCCGCTCAGGACCCTGACCAGGTCTTCCGCCGTGCGGCAGCGGTCCAGGAGCTCCTTGACGTGATTACGCGTTCCGCGAAGCGGTTCCAGGGTTGGGACCCGCTGCAGGGAGTCCCGGCCCGGCAGGTCGAAGATCACCGAGTCCCAGGAGGCCGCGGCCACGTCGTCGGCGTACTGCTCCAGGCAGCGCCCCCGGAAGTACGCGCGGGTGTCCTCCGGCGGCTTGGACTTCGCCCGCTCGACGTCCTCGTCGGTCAGCAGCCGCTTCATCCGCCCGCGCGAGACCAGACGGTTGTACAGACCCTTCTCCGGGCGCACGTCCGCGTACTGGAGGTCGACCAGGTGCAGCCGGGCGGCGTCCCAGTCGAGGCCGTCGCGGCGCCGGTAGCCCTCCATCAGCTCCCGCTTGGCCACCCAGTCCAGCTCGCCGGCCAGGCTCATCGGATCGTGCTCCAGCCGGTTGAGGGTGTCCTCCCAGCGTTGCAGCACGTCCTTGGTCTGCTCGTCCGCGTCGGCCCCGAAGCGCTCCTCGACGTACTTGCGCGCCAGCTCGTAGTACTCCATCTGCAGCTGGACCGCGGTGAGGGTCCGGCCGCTGCGGAGCGTGACCAGGCGCTTCAGCGACGGGTCGTGCGAGACCTGGTGCAGGGTGCGCACGGGCTGGTCGACGGCGAGGTCGACGGCGATGAAACCGTCCTCGATCATGGACAGTACCAGCGCCGTGGTGCCCAGCTTGAGGTACGTGGAGATCTCGGAGAGGTTCGCGTCGCCGATGATCACGTGCAGCCGGCGGTACTTCTCGGCGTCGGCGTGCGGCTCGTCGCGCGTGTTGATGATCGGGCGCTTGAGCGTGGTCTCCAGGCCGACCTCGACCTCGAAGTAGTCCGCGCGCTGGCTCAGCTGGAAGCCGTGCTCGTGCCCGTCCTGGCCGATGCCGACGCGGCCCGCTCCGGCGAAGACCTGACGGGAGACGAAGAAGGGCGTCAGATGGCGCACGATGTCCGAGAAGGGGGTCTCCCGCTTCATCAGGTAGTTCTCGTGCGTGCCGTAGGAGGCGCCCTTGTTGTCGGTGTTGTTCTTGTAGAGGTGGATCGGCTGGGCACCGGGCAGCTGGGCGGCCCGCTCGGCGGCCTCGGCCATGATCCGCTCACCGGCCTTGTCCCACAGCACGGCGTCGCGGGGGTTGGTCACCTCGGGAGCGCTGTACTCGGGGTGGGCGTGGTCGACGTAGAGACGGGCGCCGTTGGTCAGGATGACGTTGGCGAGGCCGATGTCCTCGTCGGTGAGCTGGCTGGCGTCGGCGGCCTCGCGGGCGAGGTCGAAGCCCCGCGCGTCCCGCAGCGGATTCTCCTCCTCGAAGTCCCAGCGGGCCCGGCGGGCCCGGTGCATCGCCGCCGCGTAGGCGTTGACGATCTGGGACGAGGTGAGCATGGCATTGGCGTTCGGGTGGCCGGGGACGGAGATCCCGTATTCCGTCTCGATGCCCATTACTCGCCGTACGGTCATGCGGCCCTCCTTGCCCGGCGGCGCCCTCGGTCGTGGACACCGCTCAGATACCGCCGGCGCTCGGTGGCGTGTGCGGTGCCCGTCCCCGCACTGCGCGATCCGGCGGTACGGAAGAGCCTAGAACGCCTTTGCGCTGGTGGGGAGATCATTTGCGTCATTGCTGTGCTCCAGCCGTGGCCCGAAAAGCAGACGGCTGCGGATACCCGGTGAGGGCACCCGCAGCCGCCCTGCCTTTTACAGGTACTGACCGGTGTTCGCCACCGTGTCGATGGAGCGTCCGGTGTCCGCACCCTGCTTTCCGGTGATAAGGGTACGGATGTACACGATCCGCTCGCCCTTCTTGCCGGAGATGCGGGCCCAGTCGTCCGGGTTGGTGGTGTTCGGGAGGTCCTCGTTCTCCTTGAACTCGTCCACGCAGGCCTGGAGGAGGTGGGAGACCCGCAGACCCTTCTGGTTGTGCTCCAGGAAATCCTTGATCGCCATCTTCTTGGCGCGTCCGACGATGTTCTCGATCATGGCGCCGGAATTGAAGTCCTTGAAGTACAGGACTTCCTTGTCACCATTGGCGTAGGTCACCTCGAGGAAGCGGTTCTCCTCCGATTCGGCGTACATGTGTTCCACGGCGGTCTGGATCATGCTCTGGACCGTCATGCCCTTGTCGCCACCGTGCTCGGTGAGGTCGTCGGTGTGCAGCGGAAGGCGCTCGGTGAGGTACTTGCCGAAGATGTCCTTGGCCGCCTCGGCGTCCGGACGCTCGATCTTGATCTTCACGTCGAGCCGGCCGGGGCGCAGGATCGCGGGATCGATCATGTCCTCGCGGTTGGAGGCACCGATCACGACCACGTTCTGCAGGCCCTCCACGCCGTCGATCTCGGCGAGCAGCTGCGGGACGATGGTGTTCTCCACGTCCGAGCTGACGCCGGAGCCACGGGTGCGGAAGAGGGACTCCATCTCGTCGAAGAAGACGATCACCGGGGTGCCCTCGCTGGCCTTCTCCCGGGCCCGCTGGAAGACGAGGCGGATCTGCCGCTCCGTCTCACCGACGTACTTGTTCAGCAGCTCGGGACCCTTGATGTTCAGGAAGAAGCTCTTGCCTGCGGCCTGGCCGGTGACCTCGGCGACCTTCTTGGCCAGCGAATTGGCGACGGCCTTGGCGATGAGCGTCTTGCCGCATCCGGGGGGCCCGTACAGGAGCACACCCTTGGGCGGGCGCAGTTCGTGCTCCTTGAACAGGTCCGGGTAGAGGTACGGGAGCTCGACCGCGTCCCGGATGGCCTCGATCTGGTTGCCGAGGCCGCCGATGGCCTCGTAGCCGATGTCGGGGACCTCTTCGAGGACGAGTTCCTCGACCTCGCTCTTGGGCACGACCTCGTAGACGTAGCCGGAACGGGGTTCGAGCAGCAGGGCGTCGCCGGGACGGATGGTGACGTCCAGCAGCGGCTCGGCGAGCCGTACCACCCGTTCCTCGTCGGTGTGTCCGAGCACCAGGGCGCGTTCGCCGTCCTCCAGGATCTCCTTGAGGGTGACGATGTCCCCGACGCGCTCGAACTCCATGGCCTCGACCACGTTGAGCGCCTCGTTGAGCATGACTTCCTGGCCGCGCCGCAGGACGTCGAGTTCGACGCTGGGGCTGACGTTCACGCGGAGCTTGCGGCCCCCCGTGAAGATGTCGGCGGTGCCGTCCTCGTTCGCCTGCAGGAAGACACCGAAGCCGGCCGGCGGCTGGGCGAGCCGGTCGACCTCCTCCTTGAGGGCCACGATCTGGTCGCGGGCCTCACGGAGCGTGTTGGCGAGTCGCTCGTTCTGCGCGGACACGCCGGCCAGATTGGTCTGCAGCTCGACGATCCGCTCTTCGAGAATCCTCGTGTGCCGCGGAGAGTCGGCGAGCTTGCGTCGCAGGACGGCGATCTCCTGCTCAAGATAGGCAATCTGCCCGGCCGGGTCGTCGGACCCGCGTCCCGGGCGGATGCCGCGGTTCATGTCGTCGTCGTGGGCTGCCACGGTCCTCACCTCCTCCAAGGGGAGCTGGACGCTTCCAGACCCTACCTGGGTGGGTGTCGATTGAAACCCCTAGATCACAAAGACTGTCGGGGTGTGTCCGATCTTCACCCTTGCGCTCTCCCTCACGCCAGGGGAATACCCAGCGAACGGGATGCGAAAGCGAGCGAAGGTAGGGTCGAAGCGTTCAACACCCGTCACAGCTGGCCGGATTCCCGTACGGCCGGGCGGGCAGACGGCAGGAGAGGTGACCGTGCAGCAGGAGGCCGGAGTCGACGGCGGGGCACTGGAGGTGTGGATCGATCAGGATCTCTGTACCGGCGACGGCATCTGCGCCCAGTACGCGCCCGAGGTGTTCGAGCTGGACATCGACGGCCTGGCCTACGTCAAGGGCGCGGACGACGAGCTGTTGCAGGCCCCGGGGGCCACAACGCCCGTGCCGCTGCCGCTCCTCACCGATGTGATCGACTCGGCGAAAGAGTGTCCGGGCGCATGCATCCACGTACGTCGGGTTTCGGACAGCGTCGAGATCTACGGCCCGGACGCAGAGTGACCGGATCCGGACGCCGCGTCACGACTGTCTGATTTCTCACACGCGCGGGTTGCGCGGGTCACACGCTCCGGGCGCCGGCGGGTGACGAGCGGACGAACGCGCCCCCGCTCCACTGCCACTTCGCGTCCTCCTCCAGGTCCGGACAGCAGGTCGGCACGTCGGAGGAGGAGTAGCCGAGCAGGGTCGCGAACACGGCACCCTGCCGTACCGCGAAGTCGCTGACGGTGAACCGGCCCTTGGGGTCGACGAGCGTGGCCACCACCCGGGGCCGGGTCGCGCCGTCGCCCTGCGTGAGGACGTAGACGCCGTCGGGGGGCGTGCTGATGCCGGCGTCGCAGTGCACGACGGCAACCGTTTCCGGCCGCCCGTCGCCGTCCAGGTCGCCGGACGCCTGCTTCTCCACGACGGCCCGTACGGGCCCGCATTCGAGCGGGAAGGCGACGCCCTCGGTGGCCGGCGGCGCGGCGGTGGCCACGGGCTCGCGGCCCGCCGGCTGGGCGGCGGTCGCCGCGTCGGGCTGCAGCAGCGAGGACAGGGCGAGGACACCGGCGACCGCTGTGGCGGTGGCGACCCAGTGGATGGGGCGGGTGTGCGTGTGTGCCAGTTCCGGAACGGCGGATTGCTGCACTAGGAGTGTCTCCCGTGAGGGCTGTGCCGGTGGGGTGGCCAGCATGGTGCCACACGTCACAGTGGTGCGGAACGGCGGGGTCGGCCCCGGGTGCCGGGCCTCTGGCGGTACGTCAACGCGGCGGCGCCGTGGCCGAGTTCCCGGCGTGCTGGGGAACTGGGCCACGGCGCCGTCACGTTGCACGCCGCGGGGCGGGCTCAGCGGCCCGTGCCGCCGTCGGCGTTGGGTCCGGAGTAGTCCTCGCCGTAGGCGCCCTTGGCGGGGCGGCGGCGGCGCATGGGCGGCTCGACGCCGTCGGCGAGACGGCGGGCGGTGAGCAGGAAGCCGGTGTGGCCGATCATCCGGTGGTCCGGGCGGACGGCCAGGCCCTCGATGTGCCAGTTGCGGATCATCGTCTCCCAGGAGGTCGGCTCGTTGAAGCAGCCGATCTCGCGGATGGACTCGACGGTCCGGGCGAGCTGCGTGGTGGTCGCGACGTAGCAGCACAGGATGCCGCCGGGCACCAGCGCCTTGGAGACGGCCTCCAGGCACTCCCAGGGGGCGAGCATGTCGAGGATGACGCGGTCGACGTCGGTGTCGGACAGGTTGTCCTGGAGGTCGCCGACGGTGAGCTGCCAGGCCGGGTGCGGGCCGCCGAAGTAGCGCTCCACGTTGGCCTGGGCGATCTCGGCGAAGTCCGCGCGGCGCTCGTAGCTGTGCAGCATGCCCTGGTCGCCGATGGCCCGCAGCAGGAAGCTGCTGAGCGAGCCCGAGCCGACGCCGGCCTCCACGACGCGCGCGCCGGGGAAGATGTCGGCGAAGGCGAGGATCTGCCCCGCGTCCTTGGGGTAGACGACGGCCGCCCCGCGGGGCATGGACAGGACGTAGTCGGGGAGCAGGGGGCGCAGCGCGAGGTAGGCGACGTTTCCGGTGGTGCGGACAACGCTGCCCTCGGGAGCGCCGATCAGTTCGTCGTGCGGGAAGGAACCCTTGTGGGTGTGGAAGTTCTTCCCGGCCTCGAGCGTGAACGTGTAGTGGCGGCCCTTGGGGTCGGTCAGCTGTACCTGGTCCCCGACCTTGAAGGGCCCGCGCCTGCGGGCGGCACCGGTCGGTTCGGACATGTGACCAGCCTACCGGCGTTTCACGGGGCCGCCGACCACCCGCGCCCGCGCTCAGGAGGGCCGGGCCATCGCCTTGACGAAGGCCCGCTCGACGTCGGCGGCGGACAGGACGCCGTAGATCGCTCCGGTCTCCTCGACCACGAGGTACTCGGTCGCGGGGGTGGCCCGGAGCACCTCCAGGAGGTCCTCGCCGGCCAGCTCGGCGGAGACGCGCATGCCGTCGGTGAGGTCCTGCGCGAGGGAGCTGACCGCGACCCAGGGGCGGCGGTGCTCGGGTACGCCGACGATGGCGGCCTCGCGGACCAGTGACAGGGGGTTGCCGTCGGCGTCGACGACGACCAGGGCGCGGGCCCCGGCGGCGTTGGCGCGGCGCAGCGCCTCCGAGAGGGGGGTGTCGCCCGGCACCGGGACCGCGCGCCGGGTGAGGGCGCGGGCGCGCAGCTCGGGCAGGTGCTCGCGCAGCCGGGCGACGCGCAGGCTGTTGCCGGCGCCGGTCCAGATGATCGCGGCGAGGATGGCGGCCAGCAGGGCGTCCATGACGGTGTCCATGCCGACGTTGTCCACGGCGTCCCGGCCGAGCGCCCCGGACTGGGTGAGCAGCGGGAGCCCGATGAGGACGGAGACGGCGAGGGCGCGGCCGACCCAGGCGGCGGCGATCGTGCCGCTCATGGGCTTGCCGGTGAGCTTCCAGACGACGGCGCGGAGCATGCGGCCGCCGTCGAGGGGGAGGCCGGGCAGGAGGTTGAAGGCGGCCACGAGGAGGTTGGAGATCATCAGGCCGGCCAGCAGGACGCCGGGGACCGTGCCGGGGTCGACGGGCTGCATGGCGAGGTAGAAGAGGCCGGCGAGCACCAGGGAGAGCAGCGGGCCGACGAACGCCAGGACGAACTCGCGGCCCGGCGTCTCGGCCTCCTTCTCGATCTCGGAGACTCCGCCGAAGAACTGGAGCTGGATACGCCGGACGGGGAGCTTGTAGCGCAGGGCGGCCACGGTGTGGGCCAGCTCGTGCACGAGCACCGAGGCGTAGAAGGCGACGGCGAAGAAGAGGGAGACCAGGTAGCGGGCGGCGCCCAGCTCGGGCAGCACCCGCTCCAGCTGGCCGCCGAACACCCAGGTGATCAGCGCGGCGACGAGGAACCAGCTGGGGGCGACGTACACCGGTACGCCGAAGAGCCGCCCCATCAGCAGCCCGCCGCGGGGCTCCGGGGGGCGCTGGGGGGCGGTGCCCTTGCCGGGGGCGGAGTGGGCGAGGGTGCGGGGGGTGTCGCCGGGGGCGGTGCGAGCGGAACCGGCGTGGTCGCCGCCGGGGGCGTGGGCCTCGTCGCCGGGGGCGGTACGGCCGGGGTGAGACCGGCTTTCGCCAGGAGGATGAGACTGCTTGCCGGAAGCGGTGTCGCCGGGGGCGGTGCGCGTGGGGCCGGCCTGGTCGCCGGCGGGGGCGTGGGGCTCTTCATCGGGAGCGGAGCGGCCGGAGTGCGGCCCGGTACCGCCGGGGACGGTACCGCCGGGGTGGGGCCCGGTGCCGCCGGGAGCGGTGCGGCCCGCCGCCTGGAGCCTGAGACGCGCCGCCGGGGACGGTACCGCCGGGGTGGGGCCCGGTGCCGCCGGGAGCGGTGCGGCCCGGGTCGGCCCGGTCACCGCCTGGAGCCTGAGACGCGCCGCCGGGGACGGTACCGCGGGGGTGGGGCTGGGCGTCGCCGGGTGCCCGAGGGGCGTCGCCGGCGCCGTCCGCCTTCCCATCCGGCCGGGCGGGGGCGGGGGCCGCCGCGGGCGGCGTGGCGGGGGCGCGGTCCGGGGCCGGGGGGACGGGCTCGGGGCGTTCCGCGGGCGCCGGCCGGGGCGGGTCCGGGCGCGCGGGGTCCGTGGCCGGGGTCGTACGGCCTGGTTGGTGCCGGTCCGCCTCGTCGGTGCCCGGCCGCCGCGGCTGCCCGCTCCCGCCGCTCTCGTCCACGGTGTCCCCTCGTTCGCAGCGTCTCCCGCCTGCCGGACGGGAGGTCTCGGGTCGATGGTATGCGTCCGGGGGGACGCGTTCCGCCCCGGCACCCCCTCTGTTTCCCCCGCAGTCGCAGCCGTAACGGCCACGGCTGGGTCACTGTCGGTGGTGGGCCGTATGGTCTGTGGGCATGGACACCAGCACCGAGGGCACGGCGCGGCCCGACAGCGGCGGCGGGGCCGAGGCGGCGGACCGGGGCCCGTCCGCCCCGGCCGAGCCCACGACGGAGAGCGCGGGGGCGGTGGTGGCGGCCGCCGAGGCCGTCGTCGCCGACCCCGCCGTGACCGGGCCCGCCGTGACCGGGCCCGCCGTCACACCGCCCGCCTCGCTCTCCCCCTCGCGTGCCGGCGACTTCATGCAGTGCCCCCTGCTGTACCGGTTCCGGGTGATCGACCGGCTCCCCGAGAAGCCCAGCGCGGCGGCGACCCGGGGCACCCTGGTGCACTCGGTCCTGGAGCGTCTCTTCGACGCGCCCGCGGCGGAGCGCACCCCGCCGCGGGCCAAGTCGCTCGTCCCCGGCCAGTGGCAGCGGCTGCGCGAGGCACGGCCGGAGGTCGAGGAGCTGTTCGCCGACGATCCGGAGGGCGAGCGGCTGGCGGGCTGGCTGGCGGAGGCGGAGCGGCTGGTCGAGCGGTGGTTCACGCTGGAGGACCCGAGCCGGCTGGAGCCCGCCGAGCGTGAGCTGTTCGTCGAGGCCGAGCTGGACTCGGGGCTGCGGCTGCGCGGCATCATCGACCGGGTCGACGTGGCGCCGACCGGCGAGGTCCGGATCGTGGACTACAAGACGGGCAAGGCGCCCCGGCCCGAGTACGCCGAGAGCGCGCTGTTCCAGATGAAGTTCTACGCGCTCGTCGTCTGGCGGCTCAAGGGCGTCGTCCCGCGCCGGCTCCAGCTCGTCTACCTCGGCAGTGGTGACGTGCTGACGTACGACCCCGTCCTGGCGGACCTGGAGCGGGTCGAGCGCAAGCTGCTGGCGCTGTGGGAGGCGATCCGCGAGGCCACCGAGACGGGCGACTGGCGGCCCCGGCCGACCAAGCTGTGCGGCTGGTGCGACCACCGGGCGCACTGCCCGGAGTTCGGCGGCACTCCCCCGCCCTATCCGCTGCCCGTGAGGGCGGTCGGACCGGACCCCGCGGCGCAGGGCAGAATGGGCGCGGACTAGCGAAGGAGACTTACGTGGCCATCCGCGTCCTACTGGTCGACGACCAGCCGCTGCTGCGTACGGGCTTCCGCATGATCCTGGAGGCCGAACAGGACATCGCGGTCGTCGGCGAGGCCGGTGACGGCCTCCAGGCACTCGACCAGGTGCGGGTGCTCCAGCCCGACGTGGTGCTGATGGACATCCGCATGCCGCGGATGGACGGCGTGGAGGCGACCCGGCAGATCACCGGCCCCGGCCGGGACGGCCCGGCGAAGGTGCTGGTGCTGACCACCTTCGACCTCGACGAGTACGTGGTGGAGGCGCTCCGGGCCGGCGCCAGCGGCTTCCTGCTGAAGGACGCCCCGGCGGGCGAGCTGGTGCAGGCGATCCGGGTGGTGGCGGCCGGCGAGGCGATGCTCGCGCCGAGCGTCACGCGCCGGCTGCTCGACAAGTACGCCACGCACCTGCCGTCCGGTGAGGAGCCGGTGCCCGACGCCCTCAACACGCTGACCGAGCGCGAGGTGGAGGTCCTGAAGCTGGTCGCGCGCGGTCTGTCGAACGCCGAGGTCGCCGCCGACCTGTTCGTCAGCGAGACCACGGTCAAGACGCACGTGGGCCACGTACTGACCAAGCTGGGGCTGCGCGACCGGGTGCAGGCCGCGGTGTACGCGTACGAGAGCGGCCTGGTGCGTCCCGGCGCGCAGTGACCCGCACCGCACCGGCCCGTCCCGGTCGAGCCGCAGTACGACGCCGAGGGCGCCCCCTTCCGGAGAAGCGGGCGCCCTCGGCGCTGCCGTACCCGGGTCTCAGCCCTTGCTGATCTCCCAGAAGCGGAAGACGGTCGAGGCGTCGAGGCAGTACTCCAGGCCGTAGACCTCGTCGCGGACGACCGCGTACTGCTTGGCCTGCCAGACCGGCAGCATGGGCAGTTCCTCGGCGACGATGTTCTGCAGCTCGCCGTACGCGTCGTCGGTCGCGGCGCGGTCGCTCTGCGCGGCCGTGCGCGGGATGAGCGTGCCGGTGATGGTGTCGTTGCTGTAGTTGTTCTCCAGCACGTTGCCCTCGCCGAAGAACGGAGCGGTGAAGTTGTCGGCGTCGGGGTAGTCCGGCACCCAGCCCTTGACGTACACGCCGTACTTGCCGGCGGCGATGTCCTGCTCGTACTGGTCGAAGGTGACGGACTTCACGTCGGCGGCGAACAGGCCGCTGGCGTTCAGCTGGGCCGCTATGGCCTGCAACTCATCGTCGGTGGCCGGGCCGTAGCGGGACGGCGTGGACCACAGGGTGAGCTTCACCTTGCTCGTGATGCCGTCGCCGCGCAACGCGGCCTCGGCCTTCTCCTTGGAGGGGCGGTCGCCGTAGGTGTCGAAGAAGGCCGTGTTGTGGCCCGAGACGCCGGCCGGGATGATCGAGTACAGCGGGGTCGCGGTGCCCTGGTAGACGTCCTCGATGAGGGCGTCGCGGTCGATCAGGTGCGCGATGGCCTGGCGGACGGCGAGCTTGCCGACGACCGGGTCGTCCATGTTGAACACCAGGTGCTGGACCTCGGCGCTGGTGCCCTCGATGACCTTGACGCCCGAGTCGGCGGCGGCGTTCCCGACGTCGGCGATGTCGGCGGCGCTCAGGCCTCGGTAGGCGATGTCGATCTCGTCGGCGAGCAGCGCGTCCTTCAGGGCGGTGCGGTCACCGTGGAAGAACTTCAGGGTGACGCCGGAGTTCTGCACCTCGGCGGTGCCCCGGTAGTTCTCGTTGACCGTGAACACGGCCTCGTCCTCGGTGAACGAGTCCAGCTTGTAGGGGCCGGAGCCGACCGCCTTGCCGTCCGTGCGCAGCGCGTCGGCGTCGTACTCCCGGTGGTTGACGATGGAGCCGGCACCGGAGGCGATCTTGCTCGGGAAGGTGGCGTCGGAGACCTTCAGCTGGAACACGACGGTCTTCTCGTCCGGCGCCTGCACCGAGTCGAGCATGGGGAAGATGATGGCCGGGCCGGCCGCGTCGTCGACCTTCAGCATGCGGTCGAAGGAGAACTTGACGTCCTCCGAGGTCAGCGGGTCACCGTTGCTGAACTTGAGGCCGTCCTTGAGGGTGCACTCGTAGACCTTCGTCGAGCTGTCGGTGAAGGTGCACGCCTCGGCCAGCTCCGGCTGCGGCTCGGTGCCGCCCTTGGGGAAGCTGAGCAGGGACTGGAAGACGTTGTTGAACAACAGCCAGGAGCCGGGGTCGTAGCCGGACGCCGGGTCGGTGGCGAGGACGTCGTCGGACATCCCCACGACCACGGTGGAGCCGTTCTCCCCGGAGTCCCCCGACTCGGAGCCGCATCCGGTCAGCAGGCCGGAGGCCAGACCCGCCACGATCGGCAGGACCGGCCACTGGTTGCGCATGTTCACGTACGTGCCTTACGTCGTTCTCGAAGTTCCCGGGGCCGCCGTCCAGGACCCGGGGCGCGTGCGGGGAGACGTCAGCCGCTCACACCGCGGCCGAGCTCCCACAGCTGAAGGGTCGAGGAGGAGTTGAGCGCGTAGGCGACACCCGTGATGTCGTCGCGCGCCGCCACGTACTGCTTGCCCTGCCACAGGGGCAGCACGGGGACGTCCTCGGCCACGATGTCCTGAATCCGGTTCAGGCTCTCGGAGGCGGCGAGACGGTCGGCCTCGCGGCGGGACTCCGGGATGAGGGTGTTGCGGATCTCGCTGTTGGCGTACGGCGACTTCAGGAAGTTGTCCTTGTCCAGGAACGGCGCGACGAAGCTGTCGGCGTCCGGGAAGTCGGGGAACCAGCCCATGCCGAAGACGTCGTACTGGCCGTCGCGTTCGGCCGGGACGAAGGTGTCCCAGGGGGTGCCCTGGATACGGACGTCGAACAGGCCGCTGCCGTTGAGCTGCCGGCGCAGCTCCTCGAACTCCCGCTCGGTGGCGGCACCGTAGTGGTCGGTGGTGTAGTGCAGGGTCAGCTCGACCGGGGTGGTGACGCCGGCGTCGGCGAGCAGGGCCTTGGCCTTGGCGACGCTGGGGTCACCGTACCTGTTGAAGAACGCGTTGGAGTGGCCGGTGATGGTGGCCGGGACGAGCGAGTACAGGGGCTCGGCCTGCGAGCCGTAGACGCCGGAGACGAGGGCCTCGCGGTTGACGAGCTGGGCCATGGCCTGGCGCACGGCCTTGTTCCTGACCGTGGGGGCGTCGGTGTTGAAGCCCAGGTAGCGGATCTCCAGGCCGGGCATCTCGATCAGGTCGACGTCGCCGTCGGCGGCGGCCAGCCTGGTGATCTGCTCCGGCGTCATGGTGCGGCTCATCACGTCGATGTCGCCCTGGTCGAGGGCGGCGCCCATGGCGGCGGCGTCCTGGTAGGAGACCATGTCGATCTGCCCGTTGCTCACCTTCAACGCCCCCTTGTAGCGGGGGTTCCTGGTGAACACGGCGCGGACCAGCTCGCCGTCCTTCTCCTCCGGCTTCAGCACGTACGGACCGGAGCCGTCGACCTGGAAGCCGTCGCGCAGCCTGTCCTTCTCGTAGGCGTCGGGGTTGACGATGCCCGCGACCGGGGTCGACAGCTTGTACGGGAAGGTGGCGTCGGCGGTCCTGAGGTGGAAGACGACCTCGTCGTCGCCCTTGGTCTCGACGGTGTCGATGGTGGACAGCAGGGCGAAGACACCGCTGTCCGCCTCCAGCGCCAGCACCCGGTCGATGGAGAACTTCACGTCGGCGGCGGTGACCGGGTCGCCGTCGGAGAAGGTGAGGTCGTCGCGGAGCGTGCAGGCATAGCGCTCGTTGCCGGTGTCGGTGAAACCGCAGCTCTGGGCGGCCTCGGGGACGGGGGCGCCCTCGCCGCGCGGCTGGATCATCAGGGTCTGCACGGTCTGGCGGAGCACGTTCCAGGAGCCGACGTCGTAAGCGTACGCCGGGTCCAGGGGGGCGGGGGCTTCCTCGGTGGCGACGAACCGGTCCGTGGTGCCGACGACGATCGGGTCCGAGCCGTCGCTGCCGCCGTCCGCCCCGCCGCACGCGGCGAGTGCGGGTGCCAGCAGGCCCGCCACGGCCGGCAGCACCCAGGTCTTGCGGTTCATGCTCGGGAATCTCCACAGCTGTCAGGTCCGTGTGTCCGGCACGCAGGGGTGGCGCGGCCGGTCACGGGGCGGGGTGAGGTTCTCGCGACGAGATTAGTGCGCGCCCGTGACGGGGTTCGCGGCCACCGGAGTCGCCTCGCCATCACGCTGCGAAACCGGGCGCGGACAGATCGAAGACCCGACAGGGGAAGGATTGGTGCAGCATCTTATGAATCAGGACACAAAGGCGGGTCCACCACCCCGTCAGGGGCCCGGGCGGCACAAAGACGCCGCCCCGTCGACCCCCTCCGGAGTGATGAACATCACACGTCCAACGGGGTGTGCGGAGACCGGTTTTCGGCCATGGCCCGACCCGTCTGCACAGCGGTGGCGGGCCGCGTCGTCAGTTCAGCAGGCCGCGCAGGAACGCCAGATCGACCCGTTCGAGGGAGTCCACCACGGTGCGCCGCGCGGCCGGGGCGATCGGGGCCACCGAGGGCACCGCCACCACGTGGCAGCCCGCCGCCTCGGCCGCGGCCACGCCGGTCGCGGTGTCCTCGACGACCGCGCATCTGGCCGGATCCGCGCCGAGCCCGGCGGCGGCGAACAGGTACGGGTCCGGGTGCGGCTTGGTGCGGGCGACCTCGTCGCCGGCCACGGTCAGGGCGAAGTACTGCGGCCCGAGCGTGCCCAGGACGCGGTCGATGATGCGCCGGTGGGAGGCCGAGACCAGCGCCGTGGGGATCTCGTGCGCGGCGAGTTCGGCCAGCAGCCGGGCGGCTCCCGGCATCAGCGGCAGCGTCCGGGCGATCCGGTCCTCGAACCCCTGGTTGAGCAGCACGGTCAGCTCGGCCAGGGTGATGTCGGCGCCGGTGGCCTCGATCAGGAACCCCGCGCTGCGGCTCATCGGGCCGCCGACCACGACGTGGCGCCACGAGTCGTCGAGGGTGTGCCCGAGGCCGGCGAAGACCTCGCACTCCACGTCCCACCAGAACCCCTCGGTGTCCACCAGGGTGCCGTCCATGTCGAGGAGCACGGCCTGCAGGGCGGAGCCTTCGGCCGTGCGGGTGTCGATTGCGGGGACCGTCGTCGTCATCCGGCGTACCTCCTGGAGGGACGAGCAGGCCGGTTCCCGGGTCGGGAACCGGCCTTCAGTGGACCGACCAGTGTACGACGATTCCGATCAGCGCGCGGTAAGGAAGGCCACGGTGAGTCGCGGGGCACGTCACCGTGCGTTGAAGTACTTCGCCTCCGGGTGGTGGATGACGATCGCGTCGGTGGACTGCTCGGGGTGCAGCTGGAACTCCTCCGACAGCCGCACGCCGATCCGCTCCGGCTCCAGCAGGCCGGCGATCTTCGCCCGGTCCTCCAGGTCCGGACAGGCGCCGTAGCCCAGCGAGAAGCGGGCGCCGCGGTACTTCAGCGCGAACATGTCCTCGACGGCGGCCGGGTCCTCGCCGGCGAAGCCGAGCTCGGCGCGCACGCGCGCGTGCCAGTACTCGGCGAGCGCCTCGGCCAACTGCACGGACAGGCCGTGCAGTTCGAGGTAGTCGCGGTAGGAGTCGGACGCGAACAGCCGGGCGGTCTCCTCGCCGATCCGGGAGCCGACGGTGACGACCTGGAGGCCGACGACGTCCGTCTCGCCCGCCTCCTCCGGGCGGAAGAAGTCGGCCAGGCACAGCCGGCGGCCGCGGCGCTGGCGCGGGAAGGTGAAGCGGGTGCGCTCGTTGCCGGCCTCGTCCAGGATGATCAGGTCGTCGTCCTTGGAGACGCACGGGAAGTAGCCGTAGACGACGGCCGCCTCCAGCAGGTTCTCCGTCTGGAGCCGGTCCAGCAGCCCGCGCAGCCGGGGCCGGCCCTCGGTCTCGACCAGGTCCTCGTACGACGGCCCCTCGCCGGTGCGGGCCTGCTTCAGGCCCCACTGGCCCTTGAACAGCGCGCCCTCGTCCAGCCAGGACGCGTACTCCTTGAGCTGGATGCCCTTGACGACCCGGGTGCCCCAGAAGGGCGGCTCGGGGACCGGGTTGTCGGTGGCCACGTCGGAGCGGACGTGGCCCTCCTCCGGGCGCTCCTCGATCTCCACGGCGGCCGCCCGCACCCGGCGCTGCCTGAGCTCGGGCAGCTTGGCCCCCGGTACGCCCCGCTTGACGCCGATGAGGGCGTCCATCAGGCGCAGGCCCTCGAACGCGTCGCGGGCGTAGCGGACCTCGCCCTGGTAGATGTCGTGCAGGTCCTGCTCGACGTAGGCGCGGGTGAGCGCGGCGCCGCCGAGGATGACGGGGTAGGACGCGGCCAGTCCGCGCGAGTTCAGCTCCTCCAGGTTCTCCTTCATGATCACCGTGGACTTCACCAGGAGCCCGGACATGCCGATGACGTCGGCCCTGTGCTCCTCGGCGGCTTCCAGGATCGCGGAGACCGGCTGCTTGATACCGAGGTTGACGACGTTGTAGCCGTTGTTGGACAGGATGATGTCGACCAGGTTCTTGCCGATGTCGTGCACGTCGCCGCGCACGGTGGCCAGCACGATGGTGCCCTTGCCCTCGTCGTCCGTCTTCTCCATGTGCGGTTCCAGGTAGGCCACCGCGGCCTTCATCACCTCGGCGGACTGGAGCACGAACGGCAGCTGCATCTGGCCGGAGCCGAACAGCTCGCCGACGACCTTCATGCCCTCCAGGAGGGTGTCGTTGACGATGTCCAGGGCGGGCCGGTCCTGGAGGGCCTCGTCGAGGTCCCGCTCCAGGCCGTTGCGCTCGCCGTCGATGATCCGCCGCTGCAGGCGCTCCTCCAGCGGCAGCGCGGCCAGTTCCTCGGCCTTGCCCGCCTTCAGCGACTTCGCGGTGGCGCCCTCGAACAGCGCCATCAGCTTCTGCAGCGGGTCGTAGCCCTCACGGCGGCGGTCGTGGATCAGGTCCAGGGCGGTGGTGACCTGCTCCTCGTCGAAGCGGGCGATCGGCAGGATCTTGGAGGCGTGCACGATCGCCGAGTCCAGGCCGGCCTTGACGCACTCGTCGAGGAAGACGGAGTTGAGCAGGATCCGCGCGGCCGGGTTCAGGCCGAAGGAGATGTTCGACAGGCCCAGCGTGGTCTGCACGTCGGGGTGCCGGCGCTTGAGCTCGCGGATCGCCTCGATGGTGGCGATGCCGTCCCGGCGGGACTCCTCCTGGCCGGTGCAGATGGTGAAGGTGAGGCAGTCGATGAGGATGTCCTCCTCGCGGATGCCCCAGTTGCCGGTCAGGTCGGCGATGATCCGCTCGGCGATCTCGACCTTCTTCTCCGCGGTGCGGGCCTGGCCCTCCTCGTCGATGGTGAGGGCGATCAGCGCGGCGCCGTGCTCCTGGGCCAGCCCGGTGACCTTCGCGAAGCGGGACTCGGGGCCGTCGCCGTCCTCGTAGTTGACCGAGTTGATCACCGCGCGGCCGCCCAGCTTCTCCAGCCCGGCGCGGATCACGTCGACCTCGGTGGAGTCCAGCACGATCGGCAGCGTGGAGGCGGTGGCGAAACGGCCGGCCAGCTCCTCCATGTCGGCGACGCCGTCCCGGCCGACGTAGTCCACGCACAGGTCCAGCATGTGAGCGCCCTCGCGGATCTGCTCGCGGGCCATCTCCACGCAGTCGTCCCAGCGGCCGGCCAGCATGGCCTCGCGGAACTTCTTCGAGCCGTTGGCGTTGGTGCGCTCACCGATCGCCAGGTACGCGGTGTCCTGGCGGAACGGCACCGACTGGTACAGCGAGGCGGCACCCGGCTCCGGACGCGGGTCGCGCCCGGCCGGGGCGAGGCCGCGGACCCGCTCGACGACCTGGCGCAGGTGCTCGGGCGTGGTGCCGCAGCAGCCGCCGACCAGGGACAGGCCGTAGTCGCGGACGAAGTTCTCCTGCGCGTCGGCCAGCTCGGGCGCGCTCAGCGGGTAGTGGGCACCGGCCGCGGTCAGCACGGGCAGACCCGCGTTCGGCATGCACGACAGCGGGACGCGGGAGTGCCGGGCCAGGAAGCGCAGGTGCTCGCTCATCTCGGCCGGGCCGGTGGCGCAGTTCAGGCCGATCATGTCGATGCCGAGCGGCTCCAGCGCGGTCAGCGCGGCGCCGATCTCCGAGCCCAGCAGCATGGTGCCGGTGGTCTCGACGGTCACCGACACGATCAGCGGCACGTCGTACCCGGCCGTCTCCATCGCGCGGCGGGCGGCGACGACCGAGGCCTTGGTCTGGAGCAGGTCCTGCGTGGTCTCCACCAGCAGCGCGTCGGCGCCGCCGGCGAGCAGGCCCTCGGCGTTCTGCTGGTAGGCGTCGCGGATCGCCGCGAAAGTGGTGTGACCGAGGGTCGGCAGCTTGGTGCCGGGACCCATCGAACCCAGCACCCAGCGCTGCTGTCCGGTGCGCCGCGCGTAGTCGTCGGCGGTCTCGCGCGCGATCCGGGCGCCGGCCTCGGACAGCTCGGCGATGCGGTGGGCGATGTCGTACTCGCCGAGGGCCGACAGGTTCGCGCCGAAGGTGTTGGTCTCCACGCAGTCCACGCCCGCGTCGAAGTACGCCGAGTGCACGGAACGGACGATGTCCGGGCGGGTGGCGTTCAGGACCTCGTTGCAGCCCTCCAGGTCCTGGAAGTCCTCCAGCGTGGGGTCCTGCGCCTGGAGCATGGTGCCCATCGCCCCGTCGGCGACCACCACGCGGGTGGCGAGCGCCTCACGGAGCGCGGACGCACGGGTCCGGCTGTCGGCGGTGGAAGGGGACTGCGGCGACGAGGCCATGTGGAGGGCTCCCTGGAGTGCGACGGCTGTCGGCTTCGCGCTTCCCCCGGATACCCGTCCGGGACGTCCCGGGGAAGGGCGCACGCGGTCAGGGTAGCCGGGACCGGGCGCCTATGGTCAGGGTCGTCCACGGGTCGGACCGAATAGCGCCGGGCGGCGTCCGGGTCACGCCTCGATGACGCGGACACGGCACCTGCCGACCACTCATTGGCGAGATTTCGGCATGGACCGGTAGTGTTCGGCATTGCCGAACAGCGGACAGAGCCGTACAGCGAGCAGCGACGTCACGGCTGGACGGTCGAAGGGGACGGAGGCAGGACGGCGATGGCACGGAACATCCAGTCGCTCGAACGGGCGGCCGCGATGCTGCGCCTGCTCGCGGGCGGTGAGCGGCGGCTGGGCCTGTCGGACATCGCCTCGGCACTGAGCCTGGCCAAGGGCACGGCCCACGGCATCCTGCGCACCCTGCAGCAGGAGGGCTTCGTCGAGCAGGACGAGGCCTCCGGGCGCTACCAGCTGGGCGCCGAGCTGCTGCGGCTCGGCACCACCTACCTGGACGTGCACGAACTGCGCGCGCGGGCCCTGGTCTGGACCGACGACCTGGCCCGCGCCAGCGGTGAGAGCGTGCACCTGGGGGTGCTGCACCAGCAGGGCGTGCTGATCGTGCACCACGTCTTCCGGCCCGACGACAGCCGGCAGGTGCTGGAGATCGGCGCCATGCAGCCGCTGCACTCCACGGCCCTGGGCAAGGTGCTGTCGGCCTACGACCCGGTCGCGCACAGCGAGGCCGTGGAGTCCGACCGCAAGGCCTTCACCGACCGCACGGTGTGCGACCTGGGCGACTTCGAGCAGCTCCTGGACCTCACCCGCGCGCGGGGCTTCGCCGCGGACGTGGAGGAGACCTGGGAGGGCGTCGCCGCCATCGCCGCGCCCATCCACGACCGGCGGCGCATGCCGGTCGGCGCGGTCGGCGTCACCGGCGCGGTGGAGCGGCTCCGCCGGGACGGCGAGCTGCGGCCCGAGCTGATCGCCGCGGTCCGGGACTGCGCCCGCGCGGTCTCGCGCGACCTGGGCGCCGGGCGCTTCTGAGCCGCACGCCGGGCCTCCGAGCGGGCACCGCGGCACATCCACGGCACATTCGCACAGAAAGACCGGGACGCCACAGGGCGTCCCGGTACTCGACATACCCTAAAACGGGCATATAGCACATAAGGCGGCCCATGCGGCCCGCTCGCGCGACCCGTGGGCCCACACCTCAACACAACTCAGCACCCTCGCGCTTTCCGTGCGAGAACTCTTGACGGGCGCGTAACGCCGAAGCAAGACTCCCGTCCATCGGTCGGCATTGTCGAACAGCTATCGGCAATACGCGCTAGAGTGACAACGCCAAGGGGCCGATGGACCCCGGAAGGGACGCGGGGTCCCCCCTCCCCTGGACGGACAAAGGAGTCGCGGGTGTCCAGCTCCGACATCTTCATCGGCGAGACCATCGGTACCGCCATACTCATCCTCCTCGGCGGAGGCGTCGTCGCCGCCGTGGTCCTGAAGGCCTCCAAGGCCCGCAACGCCGGCTGGCTCGCGATCGCCTTCGGGTGGGGTTTCGCGGTGCTCACGGCCGTCTACATCTCGGCGCCGCTGTCCGGCGCCCACATCAACCCGGCCGTCACGCTCGGCATCGCGATCACGAGCGGCGACTGGAGCAATGTCCCGGTCTACCTGGGCGGGCAGCTGCTCGGCGCCATGATCGGCGCGACGCTGGTCTGGCTCGCCTACTACGGGCAGTTCCACGCACACCTCACCGACAGGGAGATCGTGGGCGCCGCCGCCGACGCGCGGGCCACGCCGGCCAAGGCGGCCAAGGCGGTGGAGGCACGGGAGAAGGGTGCCGGCCCGGTGCTCGGCATCTTCTCCACCGGACCGGAGATCCGCAACGCGGCGATGAACCTCGCCACGGAGATCATCGGTACGTTCGTGCTGGTCCTCGCCGTCCTCACGCAGGGCCTGAACGACAACGGCAACGGCCTGGGCACCCTCGGCGGTCTGATGGTCGCCCTCGTGGTGGTCGCCGTCGGCCTCTCCCTGGGCGGCCCGACGGGGTACGCCATCAACCCCGCACGTGACCTCGGTCCGCGGATCGTGCACGCCCTGCTGCCGCTGCCCAACAAGGGCGGGTCCGACTGGGGCTACGCCTGGATCCCGGTGGTCGGCCCGCTGATCGGCGCCGCAGCCGCCGCGGGCCTGTACAACGTCGCGTTCGCCTAGAGCGGGTACGACCGCTCCCGCAGCCGCAAGCACCACCGCAACCAGCCCCGGACCACACGGACCTCCAGGAGCGCACAGTGACCGACGCCCACACCGCCGGCCCCTTCGTCGCAGCCATCGACCAGGGCACGACCTCCAGCCGCTGCATCGTCTTCGACCGGGACGGCCGCATCGTCTCGGTCGACCAGAAGGAGCACGAGCAGATCTTCCCCAAGCCCGGCTGGGTCGAGCACGACGCCATCGAGATCTGGACCAACGTCCAGGAGGTCGTCGCCGGAGCCGTCGAGAAGGCGGGCATCACCCGGGACGACATCAAGGCGATCGGCATCACCAACCAGCGCGAGACCACCGTGCTGTGGGACCGCAACACCGGTGAGCCCGTCCACAACGCCATCGTCTGGCAGGACACCCGCACGGACGCCCTCTGCCGGGAGCTCGGGCGCAACGCCGGCCAGGACCGCTTCCGCCGGGAGACCGGTCTGCCCCTCGCCTCCTACTTCGCCGGCCCCAAGGCCCGCTGGCTGCTCGACAACGTCGAGGGCCTGCGCGAGCGCGCCGAGGCCGGGGACATCCTCTTCGGCACCATGGACACCTGGGTCATCTGGAACCTGACCGGCGGCGTCGACGGCGGCCACCACGTCACCGACGTCACCAACGCCTCGCGCACCCTGCTGATGAACCTGCACACCATGCAGTGGGACGAGAAGATCGCCGAGTCCATCGGCGTCCCGCCGGCGATGCTGCCGGAGATCCGCTCGTCCGCCGAGGTGTATGGCGAGATCACCGGCGGCAAGCTGGGCGGCCTGCTCGGCGGCGTCCCGGTCGCCTCCGCCCTGGGCGACCAGCAGGCGGCCCTGTTCGGGCAGACCTGCTTCTCCGAGGGCGAGGCCAAGTCGACGTACGGCACCGGCACCTTCATGGTGATGAACACCGGTGACAAGATCATCGACTCCTGCAGCGGGCTGCTGACCACCGTCGGCTACCGGATCGGCGACGAGCAGCCGGTCTACGCCCTGGAGGGCTCGATCGCCGTCACGGGCGCGCTGGTGCAGTGGATGCGCGACCAGATGGGCCTGATCTCCACCGCCGCCGAGATCGAGACGCTCGCGCTGTCCGTCGAGGACAACGGCGGCGCCTACTTCGTGCCGGCCTTCTCCGGCCTGTTCGCCCCGTACTGGCGCTCCGACGCCCGCGGCGTGATCGCCGGCCTGACCCGGTACGTCACCAAGGCGCACCTCGCGCGCGCCGTGCTGGAGGCCACCGCCTGGCAGACGCGGGAGATCGCCGACGCCATGACCAAGGACTCCGGTGTCGAGCTCACCGCCCTCAAGGTCGACGGCGGTATGACCTCCAACAACCTGCTGATGCAGACGCTCTCGGACTTCCTGGACGCCCCCGTGGTGCGCCCGATGGTCGCCGAGACCACCTGCCTCGGCGCCGCCTACGCCGCCGGCCTCGCCGTCGGCTTCTGGAACAGCACCGACGACCTGCGCGCCAACTGGCGGCGGGCCGCCGAGTGGACCCCCCGCATGGACGCGGCCGACCGCGACCGCGCGTACAAGAACTGGCTCAAGGCCGTCGAGCGGACCATGGGCTGGCTCGACGAAGACGAGAGCTGATCCGGACGAGGGCCGACGCACGTCGGCCGACGAGGAGCAAGAACCCGACATGACCAGCCAGTCCACCCTGCAGTCCGTGCCTGCCCTGGGCACGCACCCGGCCTCCGGCTCGAACCCGAGCCGCGCCGAGACCCGGGAGCAGCTCGCCAGGGCGTCGTACGACCTTCTCGTGATCGGCGGCGGCATCCTGGGCATCTCCACCGCCTGGCACGCCGCGCAGTCCGGCCTCAGGGTGGCGCTGGTCGACGCCGGCGACTTCGCCGGCGCCACCTCTTCCGCCTCCTCCAAGCTGCTCCACGGCGGCCTGCGCTACCTGCAGAGCGGCGCGGTGAAGCTGGTGGCGGAGAACCACTTCGAGCGCCGTGCGGTCTCCCGCCAGGTGGCTCCCCACCTGGCGAACCCGCTCACCTTCTACCTCCCCGTGTACAAGGGCGGCCCGCACGGGGCCGCCAAGCTCGGCGCGGGCGTGTTCGCGTACTCGATGCTGTCCGCCTTCGGTGACGGCGTCGGCCACCTGCTCTCCCCGGCCAAGGCGCGGGCGGACGTGCCCGAGCTGCGCACCGAGAACCTCAAGGCCGTCGCGGTGTACGGCGACGACCAGATGAACGACGCCCGGATGGCGCTGATGACGGTCCGCGCGGCCGTCGAGGCGGGGGCGGTCGTCCTGAACCACGCCGAGGTCACCGGCCTGCGCTTCACCCGGGGCCGGGTGACCGGCGCCGAGCTGAGGGATCGCCGGTCCGGCGCCGAGTTCGGCGTCGGCGCCCGCCTGGTGCTGAACGCGACCGGCCCGTGGGTCGACCACCTGCGCCGGATGGAGGACCCGAATGCCGCCCCGTCGATCCGCCTGTCGAAGGGCGCGCATCTGGTCCTGAGGCGCACCTCCCCCTGGAAGGCGGCGCTCGCCACCCCGATCGACAAGTACCGCATCACCTTCGCCCTGCCCTGGGAGGACATGCTGCTGCTCGGCACGACCGACGAGGTCTACGAGGGCGACCCGGCGGACGTGGCGGTCAACGACAAGGACATGGCCCAGATCCTCGACGAGGCCGCGTTCTCCGTCCGCGACCAGCAGCTCCACCGGGACCTGATCACGTACGCCTTCGCGGGTCTGCGGGTGCTGCCGGGCGGTCCCGGCGACACCGCCAGGGCCAAGCGGGAGACGGTGGTCACCGAGGGGCGCGGCGGGATGCTGTCCGTCGCGGGCGGCAAGTGGACCACCTTCCGCCACATCGGCCGCACGATCATGAAGAAGCTGGAGTCGCTGCCGGGCCACCCGCTCGGCGAGGACATCGAGCCGGTCTCCGCGCTGCCGAGGAAGCTGCCCCTGCCGGGCGTCGCCAACCCGCGCGCGGTCGCCCACCGGCTGCTGGTCGACGGCCCCGCCCCCGGCCCGGGCATGGCGGCGGACACCGCCAGGCACCTGGCCACGCACTACGGTTCGCTGGCGTTCGACATCGCCCGCATCGCCAACGAGAACCCCGAGCTCGCCCGGCGCGTCCACCCCGACGCCCCGGAGATCTGGGCACAGGTGGTCTGGGCCCGCGACCACGAGTGGGCCGAGACCGCGGACGACGTGCTGCGCCGCCGCACGACCCTGACGATCCGCGGCCTCGCCTCGGACGACGTCCGGGCGAAGGTGCGGGACCTGCTCGACGAGAAGTAGGCGGTACGGCGGACAGGGTCGGCCCTCCGCGGTGGGGCCGACCCTGTCCGCCGCGGAACTGGACGCGCTGACGGCCCGGTCGGCGCGCCACGGGGCACCTCGCCGGCGTGCGGCAGGAGCCGGCCGGCGCCCCGTCGGCACGCGGGTGCCGCCCCGTCACAGCTCGGTCGAATCGCGGGGTGTCCGGGGGTGGCGAACGGGGCAGTGATCCGTTCACTCCCCCGTGCGAGGGGGCTGCGGGCGCCCCCGCCGCACGCCGTAAGGTTGGGGCGTCAAGCGAGGGCACGTCGGAAGGAGGCACTGGGTGATCGAGCTCGAGGGGGTTCCCGAGCTGATCGACCCGGTCATGGTGGCCGCGTTCGAGGGCTGGAACGATGCCGGCGACGCCGCCTCCACCGCGGTCGCGCATCTGGAGCGGGAGTGGAAGGGCGAGGTGTTCGCGGCACTCGACGCCGAGGACTACTACGACTTCCAGGTGAACCGGCCCACGGTGTGGATGGATGCCGGCGTCCGCAAGATCACCTGGCCGACGACAAGGTTGTCGGTGGTGCGGGTCGGCGGCGAGAAGCCGCGCGACCTGGTGCTGGTCCGCGGCATCGAACCGTCCATGCGCTGGCGCTCGTTCTGCAACGAGCTGCTCGGCTTCGCGCACGAGCTGGGCGTGGAGCTGGTGGTGATCCTCGGCGCGCTGCTCGGCGACACCCCGCACACCCGTCCGGTCCCGATCAGCGGGACCACGTCCGACCCGGACCTGGCCCGCCGGATGGACCTGGAGGAGACCAAGTACGAGGGCCCGACGGGCATCGTCGGCGTCCTCCAGGAGGCGTGCACGCACGCGGGCGTCCCGGCGGTGTCGCTCTGGGCCGCCGTACCGCACTACGTCTCCCAGCCGCCCAACCCCAAGGCGACGCTGGCCCTCCTCAACCGCCTGGAGGACCTGATCGACGTGCGCATCCCGCTGGGCGAGCTGCCCGAGGACGCGCGCGCCTGGCAGGTGGGCGTGGACCAGCTGGCCGCCGAGGACAGCGAGGTCGCCGAGTACGTCCAGACGCTGGAGGAGGCCCGCGACACCGCGGAGCTGCCGGAGGCGTCGGGCGAGGCCATCGCCCGTGAGTTCGAGCGGTATCTGCGGCGCCGGGACGGCGGCGGCAACGCGCCGGGCGGACACGCCACCGCGGACGGCGGGGACAGCCCGCCGTACCTGCGGGACAAGCGCCCGCCGAAGCCGGGCAACGAGGACGAGGACCCGGAGGACTGAGCGCACCACGCCCGTGGGCCCCCCCCTCCCCTCGGAGGCGGCGGCCCACGGGCGTGGTGCGCGCGGGAACGCCCGCGCCGGGTACCAGAGCTGTGCTAGAGCGCCACGCCGAGCAGCGCGTCCACCGTGCGGGTCACGACGCCGGGCGCGCCCGTGTCCGTACCGCCCTGCTCGTGCTGCCGGGCCGCCCAGCGGTCGACCGCGACGAGCGCGGCCGGAGCGTCCAGGTCCTCGGCCAGGGCCTCGCGGACCTCCTCGACCAGCGCGTCCGCGCTCGGCCCGTCGGGCCGGGAGACGGCGGAGCGCCAGCGGTCCAGCCGGGCCACGGCGTCCTGGAGCACCTGGTCGGTCCACTCCCAGTCGGCCCGGTAGTGGTGGGCGAGCAGGGCGAGCCGGATCGCGGCCGGGTCGACGCCCTCGCGGCGCAACTGCGAGACGAAGACCAGGTTGCCCTTGGACTTGGACATCTTCTCGCCGTCCAGGGCGACCATGCCGGCGTGCACGTACGCCTTGGCCATGGGGAACGCGCCGGTGAGCACCTGGGCGTGCGAGGCGCCCATCTCGTGGTGCGGGAAGGCGAGGTCGGAGCCGCCGCCCTGGACGTCGAAGCCCATGCCCAGGTGGTCCAGGGCGATGGCGACGCACTCGATGTGCCAGCCGGGCCGGCCGCGGCCGAGGGACCCGCCGTCCCAGCTCGGCTCGCCGTCGCGGGCCGCCATCCACAGCATCGGGTCGAGCGGGTTCTTCTTGCCCGGGCGGTCCGGGTCGCCGCCGCGCTCGGCGGACAGCAGCCGCATGGCGGCGGCGTCGAGGCGCGAGACCTGCCCGAAGTGCGGGTCGGACTCGACGGAGAAGTAGACGTCGCCCTCGAGTTCGTAGGCGGCGCCCATCTCCCGCAGCCGCTCCACCAGCGGCACGATGCCGGGTATCGCCTCCACCGCGCCGACGTAGTGCGCCGGGGGCAGCATCCGCAGGGCGGTCATGTCCTCCCGGAACAGCGCGGTCTCCCGCTCGGCGAGGTCGACCCAGTCGATGCCGTCGCGGTCCGCCCGCTCCAGGAGGGGGTCGTCGACGTCGGTGACGTTTTGCACGTACTGGACCTGCCGCTTGGTGTCGAGCCACACGCGCTGCACGAGGTCGAACGCGTTGTAGGTCGCCGCGTGACCCAGATGGGTCGCGTCGTACGGGGTGATGCCGCAGACGTAGATACGGGCGACGGGACCGGGGTCGAGGGCGACGAGGCCCCCGCTCGCGGTGTCGTGGATCCTCAGGTCGCGGCCCTTGCCAGGCAGGGCGGGGACCTCAGAAGCGGGCCAGGCATGCATGCCATGAGCCTAACCGGACTGGAGTTCCGGATACGAACCGGACCAGGCCGGATGGCCGGGAAGGCGCTCTTGCGCACAGCGCCCGGATGTGCCTGCCGCACGTGCGGGCACGGCCCTCACACCGGCGGCCACGGGATGGCCGGCCACTCGCCGCTCGGCTCCGGGTGCACCCCGGTGGCGAGCAGGACGCCGACCCGCGCGCGGGTGGCCTCGATCTCGGCGTCGGTGATCAGCGCGCCCAGCCGCTCGGCGAGCGCCCCGCCCGCCTTCAGCTCCCCCTGGAGCCGCTGGAGGACCTCCACGGCCTCGGCGGTGAGCGGCTCGCCCGCCCAGCCCCACAGCAGCGTGCGCAGCTTGTTCTCGACGTTGAAGGTGACCCCGTGGTCGATGCCGTACAGCCGTCCGTCCCCGGCGGGCAACAGGTGGCCGCCCTTGCGGTCCGCGTTGTTGAGCACGGCGTCCAGCACGGCGAGCCGCCGCAGCCGCTCGTCGTCGGCGTGCACCAGCAGCGCCGTCCGGTCCTCGCCGACGTCCGCGAGCCCGATCGCCTTCCAGCCCGGCGCGGGCTCCTCGGCGTCGACGAGGGCGAGCAGCTCGGCGTCGGGCAGCGCCTCGATCCACAGCTGGCACATGCCCTCGCCGTACGGACCGTCGCGCAGCACGGTGGGCGGGACCAGGCCCCAGCCGGTCGCCTCGGAGACGGCGTACGCGGCGACCTCGCGCTGGGCGAGGGTGCCGTCGGGGAAGTCCCACAGCGGCCGCTCGCCCGCGACGGGCTTGTAGACGCAGGCGGCCTCCCGGCCGTCCTGCGCGACCGCGCAGTACAGCGCCGCGTTGGAGGCGTCGCGGATGCGGCCGCGCACGGTCAGCTCGCCGGTGGCGAGCAGCTGCTCGGAGGTCATGCCCCGCGGCGGTATCCGTTCTGGCGCGGACATACGTGTCCTTCCGGGTCGAGCGGCAGGCTGCACAGCGGGCAGGGTGGCCGGCCGGCGTTGACGACGTCGAGGGCACGTTTGGCGAAGGCGCGGGCCTGCGCGCCGGTGAGCCGGACCCGCAGCATCGGGGGGCCGTTCTCCTCGTCCTGGAGGAGCCGCTCCTCGGCCTCGGCGAGGTCCTCCTCGGTGTCGGCGTCGAGCTCCACCAGCGCCTGTGCCTCGACGATCATGCGCTGTTCCTCGCCGTCCCAGGCGAGGGCCATGGTGCCGACCCGGAACTCCTCCTCGACGGGGGTCTCCAGGGGGGCGCTGTCGGCGGCCTCGGCGGGGGCCACGGCCGGCACGGCGGCACCGCCGCCGCTGCGCCGCACCACCTCGTCGAGGAGCTCGTCCATGCGCTCGGCGAGCGCTGCGACCTGGGTCTTCTCCAGGGCCACGCTGGTCACGCGGGCACCGGCGGTGGCCTGGAGGAAGAAGGTACGGCGCCCGGGCAGTCCGACCGTACCGGCCACGAAGCGGTCCGGGGGGTCGTAGAGGAACACCTGACGGGACACGTCCTGTCTCCATTGATCGTAAGTCGACTTCGGCTTCGGGACCGACCGGCCCGCCGTGCGGGCGCTCGGCCGCGGACAAGTACGGCGTTACTGCGACCGCTTCACCCTACTGCGGCCGACGATCACGGTGCGCCCGCACCGCCCCCGACCGGTGCGTCCTCGGCGGGCGGCGTTCCGCGCGGAACGAGGGACGCGAGGTCGCCGGTGTCCCCGAGGCGCACGAGAAAGGGTCGCAGACGGGTGTAACGGACGGCGGTGATGGAACACGGTTCTACGGAGATCCGCTGGAAGAGGTCGAGATGAAGTCCGAGTGCATCGGCGACGAGCGCCTTGATGATGTCCCCGTGCGAGCACATGAGGTACACGGCGTCGGCGCCGTGATCGCGCTCCACGCGCGCGTTCCACTCCCGTACCGCCTCGGCGGCGCGGTGCTGCATCGCCCGCATCGACTCGCCGCCCGGGAACACGGCCGCCGTCGGGTGGGCCTGCACCACCTCCATCAGCGGCTCGCCGGCGAGGTCGGCGAGCTTGCGCCCGGACCAGTCGCCGTAGTGGCACTCCCCGATCCGCTCGTCGGTGTGCGCGCGCAGTCCGGGGCGGGCGTCGAGCAGCGGCCGGACCGTTTCCTGGCAGCGTTGCAGCGGGCTGGTGACGACCTCGGCGATCGGCAGCTCGGCGAGCCGCCCGGGCAGCGCGGCGGCCTGCGCGGCCCCGCGTTCGTCGAGGGCGACCCCGGGCGTCCACCCGGCGAGCAGTCCCTCGGTGTTGGCGGTGGAGCGTCCGTGCCGGACGAGGATCAACGTGGGCATGCGGCCCAGGGTAGGCGCAGGTCCGGCCGCGGCGTTCCGGCGGCGAGGGGGGAATACGCTCCGTGATCGTCGACTGCGCCATCTACCGTGACGGGCACCGGGCGCGGGGCCCCGAGGACCTCTCGGCCGCGCTGGCCGAGGCGCGCTCGGTCGGCGGGTTCGTGTGGATCGGTCTGCACGAGCCGAGCGAGCGGGAGTTCGAACTGGTCAGCGAGGAGTTCGCGCTGCATCCGCTGGCTGTCGAGGACGCCCTGAAGGCGCACCAGCGGCCCAAGCTTGAGGTGTACGACGACTCGCTGTTCATGGTCCTGAAGCCGGTCGCGTACGAGCCGGAGAGCGACGCCGTCTCCACCGGCGAGGTGATGATCTTCCTGGGGGACGGCTTCGTGGTGACCGTCCGGCACGGCGTGGACTCGCCGCTGGCCGCCGTGCGCCACCGGCTGGAACAGGAGCCGGAACTGCTCGGCAAGGGCCCCACCTCCGTGCTGTACGCCGTCGCCGACGCGACCGTGGACCACTACCTGGACGTGGCGGCCGAGTTGCAGACCGACCTGGAGGAGCTGGAGGCGGAGGTCTTCTCGCCGGACGTCGGCGGTTCGCGGAACTCCGCGTCCCGGATCTACGGCTTCAAGCGGCAGGTCATGGAGTTCCGGCGGGCCACCGGGCCGTTGGGCATGCCGCTGACCCGGCTCGCGGGCATGGGCTCCTTCGGTGCCGCGGTGCCCTTCGTGGACGAGAAGGCGCGGCCCTTCTTCCGCGACGTCAACGACCACCTCACGCGCGTGAACGAGTCCGTGGAGGCCCTGGACCGGCTGGTGTCGGACATCCTGTCGGCGCATCTGGCGCAGATGAGCGTCCGGCAGAACGACGACATGCGGAAGATCTCCGCGTGGGCGGCCATGGCCGCGATCCCGACGATGCTCGCCGGGGTCTACGGCATGAACTTCGAGCACATGCCGGAGCTGCGCTGGGCGTGGGCCTATCCGGCGGTGATCGCGCTGATGGCCGCCCTGGAGGTGGTCGTCTACCGGACGTTCAGACAGCGGGGCTGGATGTGAGGGCCCGGGATGTCGCCGCGGGCCGGGCGCGGCGGCGGCCGGACCGGCCGCCCGGGGCGTCGCCTCGGCGCGGCGTCCGGGCCGGGCGGCGGGGCGGGCCGGGCGCGTAACCGCCTGCGGGCCGGGACGTTAACAGCGGTGACGGGCGTGGCGGGGAAGACCCCCGAGCCCCCACCACGGCCGTGGAGACCTCTTCGGCGCTACGCCGCGTTACGCGAGCCCGGCCCGCTCCAGCGCCTCGGAGCCCGCCCGCAGCGACGCCAGCCGCTCGTCCAGCGTGAAACCCGCGGGCGCCAGCGACAGCGTGGTGACCCCGGCCTGCGCGTAGGCCTTCATCCGGTCGGCGATGCGGTCCACCGAGCCGAGCAGTGCGGTCTGATCGATCAGCTCGTGCGGAACGGCGGCCGCGGCGCCCTGCTTGTCGCCGGACAGGTACTTCTCCTGGATCTCGGCGGCCTGCCGCTCGTAGCCCATGCGCCGGGCGAGCTGGTTGTAGAAGTTCTGCTCGGGGCTGCCCATCCCGCCGACGTACAGGGCGGTGTGGGGGCGGAAGGTGTCGGCGAGGGCGGCCACGTCCTGGTCGTCGCCGACGGCGAGGGGCAGGGTCGGGCAGACGTCGAAGCCGTCCATGGTCCGGCCCGCCTTCTCGCGCCCCGCGCGCAGGTGCCTGATCGCGGTGTCCTCCAGGTGTTCGGCGGACGGGAAGATCAGCAGGGCGCCGTCGGCGATCTCGCCGGTCTGCTCCAGGTTCCTGGGGCCGATCGCGGCGATGTACAGCGGGACGTGCTCGCGCCGCGGGTGGACGGTGAGCTTGATCGGCTTGCCGGGGCCGCCGGGCAGCGGGAGCGTCCAGTGCTCGCCGTCGTAGGTGAGGCGCTCGCGGGTCATCGCCTTGCGCACGATCTCGACGTATTCGCGGGTGCGGGCCAGCGGCTTGTCGAACGTGACGCCGTACCAGCCCTCGGAGACCTGCGGGCCGGAGACGCCGAGGCCGAGGCGGAACCGGCCGCCGGACAGCGAGTCCAGGGTGGCGGCGGTCATCGCGGTCATCGCGGGCTGACGGGCCGGGATCTGGAAGATGGCCGAACCGACGTCGATGCGTTCGGTCTGCGCGGCGACCCAGCTGAGCACGGTGGCGGCGTCGGAGCCGTACGCCTCGGCGGCCCAGCAGACGGCGTACCCGAGGCGGTCGGCCTCCTGGGCCACGGCGAGGTTGTCCGCGTCCATCCCGGCACCCCAGTAGCCGAGGTTGATCCCGAGCTGCATGACCTTCCCCTTACTGATCAGTAACGTCCGTTGTGGCGTCGACCTTAGCGTGGGGGTGGTGGATCGCCCAGGGCGCAGGGTGGGCGGGCCCGTCGCGTCGGCCCGGATCAGGGAAATCGGTTGTCCACAGGCAACCCACGGCATCAGTTCTGGCCAGTAATCTCGGCGGACATGGAGCAGAGGCATCTCGGCCGCACCGGCCTGCGTGTGTCACGGATCGGACTCGGCACCCTGACCTGGGGGCGGGACACCGACGAGCACGACGCCGCGGACCTGCTGAAGACGTTCTGGGAGGCCGGCGGGACGCTCGTCGACACCGCCGACGTCTACGGGAACGGCGAGGCCGAGTACCTGCTCGGACGGCTCATGGAAGGACTGGTGCCGCGTGCGGACCTGGTGCTGTCGACCAAGGCCGGGAGCGCGCCGGACCCGGACCGGCGGTTCGACGGGTCGCGGGGGCACCTGCTGGCCGCGCTCGACGCCTCGCTCACCCGGCTCGGCACGGACCACGTCGACGTGTGGCACGTCCACGCCTTCGACCCCGGCACCCCGCTGGAGGAGACGCTGCAGGCGCTGGACCTCGCGGTCAGCAGCGGGCGGGCGCGCTACGCGGGGGTCGCCAACTTCTGCGGCTGGCAGCTGGCGAAGGCGGCGACCTGGCAGCTGGCGGCGCCGGGGGCGCGGACCCGGCTGGCGAGCACGCAGCTGGAGTACTCGCTGCTCCAGCGCGGCGTCGAGCGGGAGGTGCTGCCGGCCGCGCGGGACCTGGGTGTGGGGCTGCTGCCGTCCTCCCCGCTGGGGCGCGGTGTGCTCACCGGCAAGTACCGGGGCAACGCCCTGCCGCCGGACTCGCGGGGCGCCTCGGACTATCTGGCGCCCTTCGTGGAGCCGTACCTGGACGACACCGCGAGCCGCATCGTGGACGCCGTGGCGACCGCGGCGGACGGGCTGGCGGTCACTCCCCTCCAGGTGGCCCTCGCCTGGGTGCGGGACCGGCCCGGCGTGGTGGCCCCGATCGTCGGCGCGCGCACCGCGCAGCAGCTCACGGCGGCGTTGTCAGTGGAGGCGCTTAGTCTTCCTGACGAGATCTGCCGGGCGCTGGACGATGTGTCGGCGCCCGTGCACCGCTATCCCGATCACGACTGGAGCACGCTGTGAGCACGGAGCCGGAGACCACCGGGGACGCCGAGCCGAGGAAGCCGGACGCCGCGGAGACCGAGGCTGCGGAGACCGAGGCCGGGCGGACGGGGGTCGGCGAGGGGGAGCCGGCCGCGGGCACCGGGGGGCGTGCGGTGTCGGAGACCGAGGCCGAGCTCGCGGCCCAGCGGCTGGAGCGGGAGCGGATCGAGCGGCGCAAGGCGGAGAAGCAGGGGCCCGTCGAGGCCGGCGGCAAGCTCAGCGGGAAGGCGGCCGAACTGCTCGCGGCGGTACGCGCGGTGGAGAGCGGGGAGCGGCCGCCCGCGACCGTGTTCGAGGAGCCGCCGCCCCGGCGGCAGGCCCCGGAGCCGGTCCGGCGGACGCAGCCCGTGGTGCCCGTCGCGGTGGGCGCGCCCGCGCCCGGGACCGTCGAGGGGGTACGGCGCGTGCTGGCCCGGGGAGGTGCTCCCGAGGCGCTCGCCGGGCAGGTCGCGGCGGTCCTGGGCGAGGCGGCGGAGGAGCGACTGCGGGCCGACCCCTGGCAGTTGTTGCGGGTCGGCGGGGTGCGGCCGGAGCAGGCCGACGGTTTCGCGCGGGCACTGCTGGGGCCGGAGTGCGGACCCGGCGACGAGCGGCGGGGGCGGGCGGTCACCGTCTGGCTCCTGGAGCAGGCGGCGCTCGCCGGGCACACCGCGCTGGAGATGCCGGCGCTGACCGCCGCACTGGCCCAGCGGGGGGTGCCGGATCCGGACGGGGCCGTCCAGGGCGCGCTCGCCGAGGGAGACGCCCTCGCCTTCCAGGACGGCCTGGAGGAGAGCGGGGAGGAGACCGAGGGTGCGGGCGCGGACGAGGGTGCGGAGCGTCCCGTCCGGGTCCTGGTCGGGCTGGAGCGGTACGCGCTCGCGGAGGAGAGCCTGGCCGACGGTCTGGCCCGGCTGATCAACTCCGCGCCCGGGGAGGACGGTTCGGGCGAGGCGTGGGAGCGGGCGGCGGCCGGTGCGCGGGGGGCGGCCGCCGAGGTGATCCGGGCGGCCGCCGGGCACGGGCTGGTGCTGCACACCGGCGGGGACGCGTCCCGCGCCGAGACGGCGGAGCTGGTACGGGCGGCCCGGCGGATCGGCCTGCGGGCCTGGGCAGCCGCGCACAGCCCGGTCGGCCGGGAGCGGTTCGCGACGCTGGTGGGCGGAGCGGGGACTGCCGGTGGCGCGGTGACCGGGTCGGCACCGGTCGCCGGACCGGAGGGCGGGCCGGCGGCGGTCGGCGGGCCGGGGGCCCGGGCGGGCATGGCCGGTGGGCCGGACGCCGGGCCGGAGGGCGGACCGGCGACGGCCGGTGGCACGGCGATCGGGGCGGCGCCGGTGGCCGGACCGGAGGCCCGGGCGGACGCTGCCCGCGGGCCGGACGCCGGGCAGGCCACCGT
>NZ_JBHMCY010000016.1:74112-119291 GCF_042430725.1 Streptomyces cinereospinus
AGGGCGGCCGGAGGCCGGGTCGGTCGCGAGCGGCGGGCCGGACGCCGGGCAGGCCACCGTAGGGCGGCCGGAGGCCGGGTCGGTCGCGAGCGGCGGGCCGGACGCCGGGCAGGCCGCGAGCGGCGGGCCGGAGGCCGGGGTGGTGACGGTGGCCGGGCTGTTGTCCGGCGTGGAGGGGCCGGGGCGGGACGCGGACGGCGCGCTCGACCTCGATCTGCTCGTCGTGCTGGACGCGCCGCAGCTCGACGTCGAGACGGGGGCGCTGCTCGTCGAGTCGCTGTCGGACGGGGCGCGGCTGGTGCTGGCCGGGGATCCGGGGGTGCTGTGGTCCGTGGGCCCGGGACGGGTCTTCGCGGACCTGCTGGCGGTGCGGGCGTGCCCGCACGTCGCCTCCCGGCGGCCCGATCCGGGCCCGCTGGGCGAGCTCGTGTCCGGCGTCGGCGTGGGCGAGTTGCTCCAGGTCGAGGCGCCCGGCAAGGAGGTCGTGATCGTGCCGGTGCGGGACGCGGGCGAGGCGGTGCACCGCACCGTGCAGCTCGTCGCCGACTCGGTGCCGCGGGCCATCGGCGTGCCCCCGGAGCAGACGGTGGTCATCACGCCGGGACACGGCGGCGCCGCCGGGACACGGGTGCTGAACGCCGCGCTGAAGGAGCGGCTCAACCCCGGCCCGGGACGCTTCGGCGGCTTCGACCCCGGGGACCGGGTCGCCTACTCCCCCGCGCCGGGCCGTACGCTCCCGGGCCGCGTGGTCGGGGCGGACGCCGAGGGACTGCACCTGTCGTGCGCCGGGGACGCCCTCGTCGTACCGAAGGAGCGGGTGGAGCAGTCGGTGCGGCACGGCTGGGCGCTGACCGCGCACCAGGCCGCGGGGGCCCACTGGCCCGCGGTGGTCGCGGTCCTGCCCGGCGACGCCGCGCAGGCGCTGAGCCGCCCCTGGGTCTACACGGCGTTCGGCCGCGCGGAGCGCCACCTGTCGGTGGTCCACGGAGTGGAGCAGGCGCTGCCGAGGGCGGTCGCGGAGGTTCCGGCGAAGCCCCGCACGACCCGGCTGCCGCTGCTGCTGGCGGCGCAGGTGCCGGCGGGGGGCTGACCCAGGAGGCGGCGGCCGGGGAGGTCCCCGGGCCGCCGCCTCCCGCTCGCCGCGCGCCCGTCAGTGCCGGTCGGCGTCCAGAGGCTCCAGATCCTCGTCCTCTACGTCCTCGTCCTCGTCCTCATCCAGGTCCAAGTCCTCAAGCTCGTCGGGCTCGTCCTCGTCGTCGTCTTCGTCGTCGTCTTCGTCTTCGGGCTCGTCGTCGAAGACGGCGCTGACGTCGAAGCGGCAGACCACGCTCTGCGGGTCGACAACCTCGAACGGGGCCTCCAGCCACTCACCGGGGTCGGCCGGTTCCTCCGCCGCCGTCACCCACAGCGTGGAGTCGCCCTCCTCCAGGCCGAACTCCTTGTGCCGGGAGGCGATCTCGTCCGGCTCGAACTCACCGAAGAGCAGGCCCAGTGCCCCGTGCACCGTCCTCGCGGCCCCCGCGCCCGCAACGTCCTCGTCCGCCGCCTCGATCCGCTGGGCCTGGGCCAGCAGTCGCTGCGGCTCCGCCACCGCGTAGTCGCGTCGGATCAGCACACTCACGGCGTGCGGTTCCTCGGGCCCCGCGTACGGCGGCAGCGCGTCCTCCGCACCGGGGATCTCGAAGGGCGTGACCTCGTCATAACGGTCGTAGAGCAGCTCGTCGTACGCCTCTGCGGCCGCGGCCAGCTGGTTGAACGCCTCGTAGACGGCCGGGTCGTCCTCCCCCGACCGGCGTTCGACCGCCGCGATATGACGGTCGAGCGCGGTCTTGACCGCCTCGGCGGCGGCGCGTACCTCGGCAGCGGTGGGCTGCGCAGCATCAGACATAGAGCAGACGCTATCCGTACTGGGCCGTTGGCCGCACAATAGATGCGATGCCGGAATACGAATTTGTCGACGTGTACGTACCGCGCGGGGTCTCCCGCAAGGACGCCACACGTCTGCTGACGGACCATGCAGAGTACGGACACTGGGAGTTGCACCGCCTGAGCCTGCTGCGCGACGGCAGCCGCAGGGTGCGGCTGCGCCGGCGGATCATCCGCCAGGCACGGGCCACGTGGTGAGCTGAGGACGGCACAACCGGAACGGAGCGGGCCCCGCCGCGTGGCGGGGCCCGCTCCGTCGCCGGTGGCGGGTCCGGTGGTCTGCGGCGGACGCGCTACGCCGAGGCGCGCGCCCTGCGGTACAGCACGGCGCCCGCCAGCATCGCCCCCACGCCCAGCGACGCGGCCGCGCCCATCGGCAGCTCGCTGCCGGTGTGGGCGAGCTGGGAGCCGTCGCCGAACTGGGTGACGGCCGAGGTGCCGGGGCGGTCGTCGTCCACGGGGCCGGTGCCGTCCCCGGGGCCGGCGCCCGAGCCGCTGCCGTCGCCGGAGCCGGTGCCCGAGCCGCTGTCGTCCCCGGAGCCGGCGCCGTCGTCGCCCGGCGTACCGGGCTGCCCGGTGCCGCCGGGGCTGTCCGGCGTCTTCGGCGGGGTGGTGGAGCCGTCTCCCCCGGGCGGCGTGGCGGTGCCGCCGCCGTTCACGCAGTCGTTGCCCACGGCCGCGTTGCCGAGGCCGACGACGTCGACGGTGTTGCCGCAGACGTTGACCGGCGTGTGCACCGGCACCTGCACGGTGTTGCCCGAGCCGACGCCGGGCGAGCCGCCGGCCTGCCCGTCCGCGTGCGCGCCACCGGAACCGCCGTGGCCGCCGTGCTGACCGGAGCCGCCCTGGCCGTCGTCGCCGTAGCCGCCGGACGGGCCCTCGCCGCCGCCCCGGTCGGCGCAGGAGTTGCCGATGGCCGGGTTGAGCACGCCGACCACGTTGACGGTGTTGCCGCAGACGTTGACCGGCACGTGCACCGGCACCTGCACGGTGTTGCCGGAGAGTACGCCCGGCGAGTTCGCCCCGTAGCCGCTCGCGCCCGAGTCGGCGTGGGCGTGGCCGCTCGCGGCGGCGATCACGCCGGTCGCCGCCGCCACGGTCATCAGTCCCTTGCGGGTGCCCTGTCGCATTGCTGAATTCCTGCCTTCCCCCTGGATGACCTTCGTGAAAAGACCGGTCGGTCCCGGAGCGCATGGCGTGCGCTCCGGGACCGGCCGTGCGGGACGAACCTCAGAAAGGCAGCGTCACTTGTTGATGCAGGTGTTGCCGAAGGCGGGGTTCAGGACACCGATCACCGAGATGGTGTTGCCGCAGACGTTCACGGGGACGTGCACGGGAACCTGGACAACGTTGCCGGACAGGACGCCCGGGGAACCCACGGCAGCGCCCAGGGCACCGGAGTCGGCGACGGCGAGGCCCGCGCCCGCGAGAACCAGACCACCGGTGGCAGCCGCGGCGGCGACGACCTTCTTGATCATTATTCCTCCTTGTTGACAAGGCGATCACAAGCAGCTGATCGCATCACCAGTAACGAGGAGGAACTAATGAGGCTACGACCTGATGAGCGCATTCACTCCTCACGGTCACGCCGGGCACACATGGGCGAATACGGAGGTGTCGTGTCACCGGTCCGGTTCAGGACGCGTCGAGGAACCGGTCGAGCACCCGCACGCCGAACCTCAGCCCGTCCACCGGCACCCGCTCGTCCACGCCGTGGAACATCCCGGCGAAGTCGAGCTCCGGCGGCAGCTTCAGCGGCGCGAAGCCGAAGCAGCGGATGCCGAGGTCGTCGAAGGACTTGGCGTCGGTGCCGCCGGAGAGCATGTACGGCACGGCCCGCGCGATCGGGTCCTCGGCGCTCAGCGCGCTCTGCATCGCGTCGACCAGAGAGCCGTCGAAATCCGTTTCGAGCGCCCTGTCGGCGTGCACGTCCTCGCGGCGTACCCGGGGGCCGAGCAGCCGGTCGACGTCGGCGAGGAACTCCTCCTCGTGGCCGGGCAGGAACCGCCCGTCGATGTGCGCGGTGGCCTGGCCGGGAATGACGTTGACCTTGTAGCCGGCGCCGAGCATGGTGGGCGCGGCCGAGTTGCGCAGGGTCGCGCCGATCATCTTGGCGATGCCGCCGAGCCTGGCGAGGGTCTCGTCCATGTTCTCGGGGTCGAGTTCGACGCCGAGCGCGTCGGAGAGCTCGTCGAGGAAGGACCGCACGGTCTTGGTGACCCGTACCGGCCAGGTGTGCCGGCCGACCCGCCCCACGGCCTCGCACAGCTCGGTGATCGCGTTGTCGTGGTTGGTCATCGAGCCGTGCCCGGCCGTGCCGTCCACGGTGAGGCGCATCCAGTGCATGCCCTTCTGGGCGGTCTCGACCAGGTAGAGCCGCAGCTGCTCGTTGACGGTGAAGGAGAACCCGCCGACCTCGCCGATCCCCTCGGTCACGCCCTCGAACAGCTCGGGGTGCTTGTCGACCAGGTACCGCGCGCCCCAGGTGCCGCCGGCCTCCTCGTCGGCGAGGAAGGCGAGCACGATGTCGCGCGGGGGCTTGCGTCCGCTGCGCAGCCGGTCGCGGACGACCGCGAGGGTCATCGCGTCCATGTCCTTCATGTCGACGGCCCCGCGGCCCCACACGCACCCGTCCGCGATCTCGCCGGAGAAGGGGTGGTGGGTCCAGTCGGCCGCGTTGGCCGGTACGACGTCGAGGTGGCCGTGGATGAGCAGCGCGGGCCGCGACGGGTCCTCGCCCTCGATCCGCGCCACGGTGGAGGCGCGGCCCCGGTGTGACTCGATGATCCTCGGTTCGAGGCCCACCTCGGTGAGCTTGCCGGCGACGTACTCCGCCGCCGCGCGCTCACCCGGCCCCGAGTGGTCGCCGTAGTTGCTGGTGTCGATCCGGATCAGCTCGCGGCAGAGGTCGACGACCTCGTCCTCGCCGGTGACGCCTTCGGCCGTGCCCGTGTCGCTCACGCCGCTTCCTTCCGCAGTCGCCGCTGGTGGTCCCCTTCATCCTCCCCCGAGCCAGGTCCCGCCCCAAGAGCGCTCCCCGCCCGACACACGGCGTTCACGGCCGCCGGGCCTGGCACGGAGGTGTGATCAGCCACCCCCGAAAGCCTGGTAATGTTTACGTCGTCGCCGCGGGGAAAACCCGGCGCGACAGACACCTTGTCCGGGTGGCGGAATGGCAGACGCGCTAGCTTGAGGTGCTAGTGCCCTTTATCGGGCGTGGGGGTTCAAGTCCCCCCTCGGACACCAGCAGAGACCCCAGTTCACCTGGGGTTTTTCTGTCTCTCAAGCTGTGGCGTGACCAACCACGTGACCAACAGCCGAGCGAACTTCCTGGTCAGACCAGGGATGACAGGCCGAGACGGCTGGCGCACGAAGCGGCCAGCTTCTTCGCTCCCTCAGCGCGACGCCTGCCGTACCGCGCCATGGTGTAGCCCGGCGAGTGGTGCCGGGCGTTGGCCGAGACCTCCACCGGGTTCTCGTGGGCGTCCAGATCGTTCGTGATCTTCGATGCCCGCCAGTCGTGCAGCCGGAAGTTCTCCGGCAGGTGCAGACGGTTGCGTGCCGTCCGCCAGCGAGCCGACACCTTCTCGGGGTCCTGGGGTCCGCCCGCCTCGCCCCGGTACAGCTTGAAGCCGTCACGGGCGAACACGAGGTCATGGTCCACCCAGAGATCCCCGAGGCGTTCCCGCTCCGCGTCCTGGCGTTCCTTCTGCCACTTGAGGACGTTCATCAGGGCTTGGTCTACGTAGATGATCGCGTTGTCGTCTCCGTCCTTGGTGAGCTTGCGCAGCCGGTAGGTGTTGCCTTCCTCGACCACGACCCAGGCCAGTTCGATGGCGCACTCGTCCCAGTGGATGAGCGACCACTTCCACCCCAGCACTTCGCTGCGGCGGCACGAGGTGGCCGCGTAGGCGGTCCACAGCGGGGCGTCCCGAAGGCAGTGGTGCGTCAGGCCGTCGTCACAGGCTCGGTTGCCGCACGGCTTCCATATCTCTCTGAGGAAGTGCGCCGTCTCGTGGTCGTTGAGGGTCGGGAACTCCGGCTGTGCCGCCTTGATCTGCCGTTCGGTCGGCGGGTTGGCAGTGTGGGCCGGGTTGACCGTGAGAAGAAGGACTGGAGTCCGCAGCCCGGCAGGGGCGCCACGGTGGGCGCCCGACTGTGGTCGATGACGACAAGCTGGCCATAGCCCGCGCACGGCGCGACAAGGGAGAGAGCGTCACGGCCATCGCCAAGGCGCTGGGAATCCACCGCGCCACCCTGTACCGCCACCTTGCCGACAGCGCCTGAGACAGGCGCACAGGGGCGCGGAAGCCGGACGCCAGACCCCGGCAGAGGGAAGCCCGCCGGGGCTCCGGGATCAGTTCGTCAGTCAGGGGGCAGCAGGGAATTCTTCGGCTACCGCGTCCATCAGGAGTTCATCGCAGGGCCGACCGCGCCAGTAGCCGGACTGACGCAGGCGCCCGGCGGGTTTGAACCCGGCCTTCTCATAGGCGGTGAGCCCTGCTGCGTTGGGCTCCAGCACCGTCAGCCAGACCATCCGCAGCGCGGCGTACTCGAATGCCCACCGCAGCGTCAGGGCCGTCGCCTCGGTGGCCAGCCCTTTGCCCCGCGCTTCCGGCGCGAGCAGGATGACGTACTCGGCGGTCCGTACGGCTGAGTCGATCTGGAGCGTTGTGATACCGACCGGAGTGCGCTCCTCGGTCGTGATCACCTCGAACTGGGGGAAGTCCCGGTTCCGTCCAGCCGCTTCCCATCCGCCGGCACGGACCTCCCAGGACTGGGGGACCTGCGTCCCGAAGCCCAGGATCGTGCCGGGGTCGTTCTCCCAGCGGTGGTAGTCGGGCAGGTGGTCGCGGTCCGGCATAGCCAGGCTGACGCGCTTGCCGGGGAGCAGGATGTACGGGTCGGTCATCGGTACCTCTTCGACGTTGGCTCTGGCCCGTTGATGGGCGAGTAGTCCCCAGTCTGAGCCGGTTCCTCGACAGGCTGGCCGTGAACGTCACAGATCCACGCGTGCATACGAATCGGATCGGTGGCGACCCCGTGCCGCCAAGCTCCTCCACGACCGCCAGCCGCAAGCAGGAGCGCGGCTGTCGTGGACTCCTCCAGGCATGCGACACGGGCGGGGAACAGGCGCGCGGCCCAGCGGACCGACTGGACTGCCAGGCTGGCGTGCGCCCGGGTCGGGCGAGGGAGGTTGCGGCCCGCTTCTGCCAGCCGTACCAGGCGACCGAAGCGCGTGCGCCCTCGTCCCAGATGGCGCGTTGCGAGGGTACCTGCGAGAAGCACGCTCGCCGCGATGCGCCACGACCACGGGGGCGGTGCCGAAGCGTCCAGCCGAGCGGATGACTCACTCGTCCCCCATGAGGTTTCCGAGGGACGGACCGTGACGAGGGCGGGTGCTTCGCTGTGTTCCAGGCAGTCGAGCCAGCGCGAGAGGGAATCGCCGGTAAGGACCACGGTTGTTCCGGTCTGGTAGTTGACGACTACGCCCGCCGCTCCGGTCAGTGCGGTACGGGTGTGACGGCTCGGAGCGGGAACGTTCACGGCCTGTCCTCCCATCGGACTCGTTCGGTCGCGGTGTCGCTGACACGTAGCCATAGCTCGGTGCCGAGCAGCGGTTCGAGTAGTCCCCAGGGAACGTCCACTCCGAGCACGGCGCGCCGGAGAAGCGAGCGGAGGACTGCCGGGCGTACAAGTCCGAGGTCAGCCAAGTGCCCGTCAGCCAGCTCCAGGACGTTCGCCTGGTTGACTCGTAGTCCGTGGTGGTGGTCTACCGCGAACAGCCCTTTAGAGCCTCGCTGCACGACCTCACGGGGCAGCAGGCCCACGACCGCATCAGTAAGCAACGGCTTGTACCGGCGGGCCGACCATCGGTCCGGGGCAGGGACCGACATCACCGCTTCCAGAACCCGGGCGTCCGTGTACGGGTTGTGCATCTCGATGTCGTACACGGCGGCAAGCTGGTTCTCCGTCGCGGCGGTACGGCCTACGTACCGTGCTTCGGCGAGAAGGTGGCGGTCGGCGTAGCCCAAGCCGTCAGCGCCCGTCTCCGGCAAGATGACCGACTCGGCCAGGGCGGTCGCTTGGCGGGTGAGCCAGGGCTTCGGGAGCGCCATGCCTGCCAGCCGATCGGGCGCGCTCCAGGCCGCCGCCACGGCGGGCCAGGGGCTCGAACGGTAGAGGCGGCCCCAAGCCTGAGCATCACGCGCCAGGCGGACAAGGCGGCCGGAGCGGGCAAGGTCTGCCAGGTGGACCGGAGGCGGCATGAACAGGGTGTCACCGCCATCCCCGGTCAGGTGCACGGAGGCGCCCTCCTCCGCCAGTAGGGCGAACTCGTGGCAGAGCTGCGCGACGGTCACGGCGGACGGTGCCGGCTCTGTCGACGGGCGTTTTCCCAGGTCAGAGAGGTTGTGGGCTGCTGCCCGAGAGGAGAGTTCAAGTCCCCCCTCGGACACCAGCAGAGACCCCAGTTGAGCTGGGGTTTTTCTGTTTCTCCGGCTGTGGCGCGACCACCCACGCGGCCGGGACACCGAGGAACTGGGGGAAGGCGCGTTCGCTCCACCCGTCCCGTGCGGTCGTCTTCCCGCCTTCCGCCTCAGCGAGCAGGGCAAGGGCCTGGCGAAGGGCCGCCCACCACTCGTCGGGCGAGCCGGGGCCGTGGTCGAGGTCGGCTCGGTCCGGGGACACCACGGGCTGCGCGAGGTAGTCCAGAACGTCCGCCTCGTAGGCCCGTGAGGCCCAGAACCCGCATCACCCGGGCCATCCGGCCCGTGCTCATCCTGCCGCTCGCACACCGGGAACAGGCCGAACCGCCGGCGTGGACGGAGGGAACGGTCGCGCCCCAGAGGGGGACGTCACCGAGAGGGCACTCGGCGAACTCGGCGCCCTCCCGGACCCCGGTCAGCGCCTCCAGCGGCCCCGGGGCGGATCCGGTCACGGAGTGGCGTGGACACACGCGCTCCCGATGTGCCGGTGTCACGGGCCCGCAACGATCTGGAGGCGGACCCGGAATGGGCAACCGACGCTGGCCGAATATCGTCCCTCGGGGCATCACCTTCGCGCCTCATCCAGGACAACCGACAGCAGGGGGATCATCATGACCGGCATCGAACCGGCGGGCAGACGCGGCCGCGCGGCGTTCCGTACCGTCATCACGGCCCTGGGAATCGTGGGAGGGCTGACGCTGGTGCTCACGGCGTGCGGCGGTGACGACGGCCCCACCGCGGCGCCTTCCTCCTCGCGTGCGGCCGCCGCACGACCGAGTGACGGCAACGGCGCTAAGGCCGTCGCCACGCCGCCGAGCGAGGCGACGGCGGTGGGGGACGTCGCGACGCCCCCCCCCCCCGCCCCGGCGGCCGTCGCGTCCCCGTCGCCCAGCGGGCCGGACGCCGAGGACACCACCGGCGTCGGCACCGACTGCGATCACAAGATGCCCATCTCCCCGGACGAGATCGCCGTTTTGCGCTACACCCCGGAAGGGGGCTCCCTGAGCCTCATCTTCCAGCACGGCAACTGGGACTGCCCGACGCCCGACTCCGACGGGCCGCCCTTCGTCACCGTGGGCAAGGAGACCTTCCTGCCCCTGAACCAGGCCGCGTACATCACCGTCACCGATCCGATCGTGGCGAGCACCGAGAATCAGCCGATCGGCGTGCAGGAGTTCCTCGACTGGCTGGAGGCACACCCGAACAGCGGTCTGGTGTTCACGTACCAGGTCGGCGCCGACGGCGCCATCGACTCCCTCGAACAGGTCTTCACGCCCTGACGCCCCCGGCGCGCCCTCGGATGCGGCTTTGATGGGGCAAGCCGTGTGGACTCGGGGTCTCGTCATCCGGGCAGGCCCTGCCGCGGTCCCTGCACCGGGCCTGGCCCCTGCGCCGGGTCCGGTCCCTGCGCCGGGTCCGTCGTCGTGTGCATGGCGGGAACAGGTGCGGACGACGGCTGGAAGGCCGGGCGCGAATGTCGCCGAGGGTGCCGAGGGTGCCGAGGGGCATCACAGGACGGCTACCGGTGATGCCCCAGGCACTCGTCGACCGGGCGCAGCTCGGGTCAGAGGTCGAAGACGAGGCGAGGCGTGTGGGAGCGGGATACGCAGATGATCATTCGATCGCCGGCCTGCTGCTCCTCGGCCGACAGAACGGAATCGCGGTGGTCGGGCCGCCCCTTGAGGACGACTGTCTCGCACGTTCCACAGGTGCCTTCCTCGCACGAGGTGAGGACGTCGATGCCGGCCTCGGCAAGGACATCGACGATCGTCCGGTCGGCGGGCACCGTCAGCTCGGCTCCCGTCGAAGCGATCCGCACCGTGAACGCCCTGTCCACCGTTGAGGATGCGGCCTGTCCGGGGGAGAAGCGTTCTGTCCGCAGGCGAAGTCCGCGGCTGGAGCAGACCGACTCAGCGGCTGCGAGGAGGGGTTCCGGGCCGCAGCAGTAGACCAGCGAGTCGGGGGGCGCCGCCGCAACCGCTGCCTCGAGGTCGATCAGGCCGAGCTCGTCGAACGGGACCAGATGCACGTGTGCGGGAGCTGACGCTTGGAGATCGTCGGCGTAGGCCATCGAAGTGCGGGATCTTCCGCCGTAATGCAGGGCCCACGGTACCGCCCGAGCGGCGGCTTGCCGGATCATGGGCAGAAGCGGGGTCACTCCGATCCCGCCGGCAAGGAATACGTAGCCCGAGGCATCTTCCAAGGGGAAGTGGTTGCGGGGCCCGCGGATGGTGAGCCGGTCCCCCGCGCGAAGTTCGTTGTGCAGCCATGCAGAGCCGCCCCGCCCCTGAGGCTGATGCAGGACGGCGACGCGGTACGCCCTCAGGTCTTCCGGATCACCGCACAGCGAGTACTGGCGGACCAGTCCGTCTCCGGTCACCACGTCGATGTGGGCGCCCGCCTGCCACTCGGGCAGTGCGGTTCCCTCGCCCGGGTGGAGTTCGATCTCCAGTACGTCGTCGGCGACCGTCACGCGCCTGGCGACGACCACCTCGATGCCGGCGTCCTCACTCATCGGGTTGCTTCCGGGGTGAACGACACGGGCAGCGCGACATGGGTCATCAGGGAGCCGCCGACGAGGCCGCTCTCGGTCGGGTCACCGTCGAGCCGCAGGTCTGGCAGGCGATCGAGGAGCCGGGTGAGCGCGATCCGGAGCTCGGCGCGGGCCAGGTGCTGTCCCTGGCAGACGTGCGATCCGGCGCCGAAGGTGACGTGGCGGTTGCGGCTGCGGTGAGCGTCGAACTCCTCGGGATCGGCGAACTCGCGTGGGTCGCGGTTGGCGGACGCAAGGTTGAGCATCACTCGGCGCCCTTCGGGCAGTTGGTGCTCGCCGATCCGGACCGGAAATCGCAGTGTGCGGGCGAACATCTGCAGGGGGGTGGTCAACCGCAGGCTCTCTTCGATCACACGGGGGAGGCCGCGCCGCTCCGCGAGCAGCTCGTCCCGGAGGCCGGGGACGGTGAGAACGTGTCGGACCAGGCCGGCCAGGGCTGAGCCCGTCGAGTGGTGGCCGCCCACGAAGTAGGCGAGCATCAGTCCCGCCGCTCCGGCGTCGTCTATCGCCATTCCCTGGACGACGCCTTGTGAGATCTCGGTGAGCAGGTCGTCCCGCGGGTTCTCGCGACGATCGGCGAGCCAGCGCTGTGTCTGGGCGGTGAAGGCGGCTGCCTTGTCGGGGAAGGAATCCGTGCCGAGGCTGGCGTAAAGTGCGGCGGCCGTGTCGCGAGCGCGCACAGCGTTCTCCTGGTCCAGGCCGACCATCCGGCCGATCACGATGGCGGGCAGGGGTTCCGTCAGCCCGTTCACCAGGTCGGCAGTGCCCGCGGTGGCGAACTCGTCGATCAGCAGGTCGACGACCTCGGTGATGACCGGTTCGAACTGCCGGACGGCGCGCGGCGTGAGGGGGCCGTCGAGGACCTTGCGCCACGCGGAGTGCTCCGGCTCGTCGAACTCCAGGGCCGGGACCGGCGGCAGGCCGGTGGACGGGATGTGGACCCCGTCAGCCGAGGAGTACGAGGTCGCGTCGCTCAACGCGGAGCGCACCGTTTCGTATCGGGTCAGAAAGTCGAAGCCGCCGTGCAGGTCACTGTGCACGACCGGGCACGCTTCGCGCATGTCCGTGTAGGCGCGGCGCACCTCGGCCCGGGTCAGGGATCCGTCGAGGTGGTCGAAGGGCGGCTGGGCTGCGCTGGTCATCGTGACTCCCTTGTCTTCGTGACGGCGGTCACGGTGCCAAGGCCCGGCCCGGCTCGTCTATCCGAATCGCGCGGCGTTGTCCGCGTCGCGCGGGCTGTGCAGTGTCGCCGACGGCGTGACGCCCTGGCGCAGCCGGTACTCGCGGGCGAACCGTCCCAGGTGGAGGAAACCGCAGGCGATGGCGATCTCGGCAACGGTGACGCCGCCGGCGTCCGCCTCGCTCAACAGCCGGTGGGCGTGGTCGAGCCGAAGATTGCGGTGGTAGGTCGTCAGCGGCTCGCCGTACCGGCTTCTGAAGCCGTCCTGCAGGGTCCGCAGGCTCACGCCGGCTGTCCGCGCGAGGTCGGCGACATCCAGCGGTGCCATGAGGTTGGCCTCGATGGCGGCGGCGGCAAGCCCCGCGGCCCGGTACCCGCGTGTTCCGCCGCCCCGCAGCATGTGCCGGGTTCCGCTGTGCGGCTGGGAGAGCAGCAGCGTTGTCACGACCATCCGTTCGAGTTCGCCGGTGACGCCCGGGGGCAGGACTCCGGACTCGCACCGGTCCACCGTGTCCACGGCCAGCTGGAGTACGTGCGGGCAGGGGGAGTCATGCGGTGCGGACACGTCGAAGACCAGCCGGGGCCCCGGCTCCGCGCTGATACGCGCGTAAGCCCGCTCCACGACCTCGCGAGGCAGTTTGGCCGCGATCTGGACGGTGCCCGGCGCGAAGCGCAGCCGCAGCAGGTCACCGGGCGAAACCACTCCGGCTCGTCCCGCATCGATCCGGGCTTCACCCGCCTCGGTGAGGACGTGCATGCTGCCCCGCAGGATGAGCAGGATCGTGAAGTAGTCCATCGGCGCGACCGCGGTCAGGTCGACATCGGTGTCGTAGACCACGTACGCGAGCTTCGAGCAGCCGATGTCCACGGCATGACCGCGTGCGCCGAACTCTCGCGGCCGCGCCACCCGCAGCCGATGCGGTGACATGACGAGCGCGGCTGCGGCCTCGGCATGGCCGACATCGGTCGTCCGGAAACGGGTATGCCGTCCCAGCGGCATCGATGTGGGATTCATCGGCCTTCTCGTGTGGCTGCGGATGGATCGGCAGGCCGTAGACCTGTTCTTGCCAATGTAGACACGGCGGCGGAGGGTTCGTCCATGCCTGCGGCCGACGTCGTTCAGGAGAGCGAAGGCGGTGATCAGACCGGGGGCGCTCCCGGACGGATCAGCCATCTCGCGTCGGCTCTCTGCGCGGCGCACCTCTCTTGACCGGCCAAGAGCCCGGTGTGCCGGTGGTGCAGCAGAATGGACCCCATGTCCCGACGCCCAGGCAGGTCCCGCCGCCCGCACCCGTCCGCTCCGGCGCAGCAGGCGGAATGCCCGTGCGGTCCCGGACGGAGGTACGCGACGTGCTGTGGCCGGTTCGTCGCGCAGTCCGCAACGGGCGCGGCCGGGCCGGCGCCCTCGGGTGCGGCCGCCGCGCCGACCGCCGAGGCGCTGATGCGTTCGCGCTACAGCGCCTTCGTCCGGCACGAGACGGGGTACCTGTTGCGGACCTGGCATCCGCGCACGCGCCCGGAGCGGCTCGACCTTGATCCGGGGATGCGGTGGACCGGGCTGGAGATCCTCGGCACCACGCAGGGCACGGCCTTCCACGACACGGGGACGGTGACGTTCCGGGCGTCGTTCCGGGGCGGCGCGCTGCACGAGCGCAGCCGGTTCGAGCGGGTCGACGGCGCCTGGGTGTACGTGGACGGCGACTTCCTCGACTGAGGAGCCGCCGCGCCGCCCCTACGGCGCGAGGACGTCCAGCTCCTGGAGCGCGCCGACGGTGATCTGCCGGGTCAGCTCCTCGGCCCGGGCCGCGTCACGCTCCCGCACCGCCTCCGCGACCTGGACGTGCAGGGTGACGGCGGCCGGGTCGGGGTCCTCGAACATGACGTCGTGCTGGGTGCGGCCGGTCAGCACCTCGGCGACGACGTCGCCGAGCCGGGCGAACATCTCGTTGCCGGAGGCGTTGAGGATCACCCGGTGGAAGGCCACGTCGTGGAAGAGGTAGCCCTCCAGCTGGTGTCCCCGTGAGTGGGCGACCATGCCGAGGGCGCACGCGGTGAGCTCGGCGCACTGCTCGGCGGTGGCGTGGCGGGCGGCCAGTCCGGCGGCGACGGGTTCGACCGCCGAGCGCAGCACGGTGAGGGACCGCAGCTGGTGGGGCCGGTCGGCGCCGGCCAGCCGCCAGCGGATGACCTGCGGGTCGTAGACGTTCCACTCGGACCGGGCGCGGACCGTGACACCCACCCGGCGGCGGGACTCGACCAGGTGCATCGACTCCAGCACCCGGACCGCCTCGCGCATCACCGACCGTGACACGTCGAAGCGCTGCGCCAGCTCGTCCGTGCGCAACACGCTGCCCGGGGGGTACCCGCCCGCCGTGATCTCGGGGCCGAGCGTGTCCAGTACCCGGCCGTGCAGCCCCCGGCCCATCGTGCTCATGCACACAGCGTACGGGCCGGATCACGCGGCCAAAAAGTCAGACTTATTTGTCACAGACTCTTGAATTCGTCGTATCTTATGGGTTTCATGTGGCCGACGTCCTAGGCGGCGTCGTCGGTCGAGGAAGACAGCGAGGCAGTCATGCGTACCCCTCACGTCGTCGTGGTGATGGGCGTCGCCGGAACGGGCAAGACCACCATCGGTCCGCTGCTCGCCGCCCGGCTGGGCGTCCCCTATGCCGAGGGCGACGACTTCCACCCGCCGGCCAACATCGTCAAGATGTCGGCCGGCACCCCGCTCGACGACGCGGACCGGTGGCCGTGGCTGGACGCCATCGGCGCCTGGGCGCACGGGCGGACCGGGCTGGGCGGGGTGGTCAGCAGTTCGGCGCTGAAGCGGTCCTACCGCGACCGGCTCAGGGCCGCCGCGCCCGGGATCGTGTTCGTGCACCTCACCGGCGACCGGGAGCTCATCGAGGAGCGGATGGCGCGGCGGCAGGGCCACTTCATGCCGACCGCGCTGCTGGACTCGCAGTTCGCCACGCTCCAGCCGCTCCAGGCGGACGAAGCCGGAGTCGCGGTCGACGTCTGCGGCACCCCCGAGGAGATCACCGCGCGCGCCGTCGCCGCGCTGGACTCCCCCGGCTCCACGTCGCCCTCGGCGCCGTAACCCCTCCCTATCCCCCGTACCACTGCAAGGGACACCCCGTGACCAGACTCAGCGTCGAGACGCTGGCGGCGGAACCCGTCGAGCCGATCACCTCGGCGGGACACGCGCAACTGGGCATCGCCGTACTGGCGGGCATCGCCGTCATCGTGCTGCTCATCACCAGGTTCAAGCTGCACGCCTTCCTGGCGCTGACCATCGGGTCGCTGGCGCTGGGGGCCTTCGCCGGGGCGCCCCTCGACGAGGTCCTCACCAGCTTCACCACCGGGCTGGGCACCACGGTCGCCGGCGTGGGCGTGCTGATCGCGCTGGGCGCGATCCTCGGCAAGATGCTCGCCGACTCCGGCGGCGCCGACGAGATCGTCGACACGATGCTCGCCAGGGCGGGCGGCCGTTCCATGCCGTGGGCGATGGTGCTCATCGCCTCGGTGATCGGCCTGCCGCTGTTCTTCGAGGTCGGCGTCGTGCTGCTGATCCCGGTCGTGCTGATGGTCGCCCAGCGCGGCAACCACTCCCTGATGCGGATCGGCATCCCGGCGCTGGCGGGCCTGTCCGTGATGCACGGCCTGGTTCCGCCGCACCCCGGCCCGCTGGTCGCGATCGACGCGGTCGAGGCCGACCTCGGCGTGACGCTGGCGCTCGGCGTGCTGGTCGCCGTCCCGACCGTGATCGTCGCCGGCCCGCTGTTCTCCCGGTACGCGGCCCGCTGGGTGGACGTCCCGGCCCCGGAGCGCATGATCCCGCAGCGGGCCTCCGAAGAGCTGGCGAGGCGTCCCGGGTTCGGCGCCACGCTGATCACCATCCTGCTGCCGGTCATCCTGATGCTGTCCAAGGCGCTGGTCGACATCGTCGTCGACGACCCGGAGAACACCACGCAGCGGGTCTTCGACGTCGTCGGCTCTCCGCTGATCGCCCTGCTCGCCGCCGTGCTGCTCGGCATCTTCACCCTGCTGCGCCCCGCCGGATTCGGCAAGGAGCGCGTCTCCGGGCTGGTGGAGAAGGGCCTCGCGCCCATCGCGGGCATCCTGCTGATCGTCGGCGCGGGCGGCGGCTTCAAGCAGACGCTGATCGACACCGGCGTCGGCCAGATGATCCTGGACATCTCCGAGGACTGGTCGGTCCCGGCGCTGCTGCTGGCCTGGCTGATCGCGGTGGCGATCCGGCTGGCGACCGGTTCGGCGACCGTGGCGACCGTCTCGGCGGCCGGCCTGGTCGCGCCGCTGGCGGCCGGCATGTCCACCGGCGAGACCGCCCTGCTGGTGCTCGCCATCGGCGCCGGTTCGCTCTTCTTCAGCCATGTCAACGACGCCGGTTTCTGGCTGGTGAAGGAGTACTTCGGACTGAGCGTCGGCCAGACGGTCAAGACCTGGTCCGTGATGGAGACGGTCATCTCGGTGGTCGCGGGCGCCTTCGTCCTCCTGTTGTCCCTCGTCATATAGCGGGTTCGCACGACGACGGCGGCGGTCGCCCAGCGGCTCACCGGCGGGTACGGCGACGACGGCCCGCCCCCGCTCCGCCCCGGCGGCCGGGGCGGAGCGGGGGCGGGCCGTCCGGCGTCCGGGGCGCGGGTTCCGGGCGTGCCGGGCCCTACCGGCCGAGCGTGCGGTCGCAGGCCTCCTGGAACGCCGTGCGCGGGTCCCGGTCCGGGTACGCCCACGGCTCCGGCGTCACCTGCTCGCCGATCCGGCGCAGCAGCGCGGCGGCCTCCGCGCCGCGCCCCTCGCAGTACGTGGCGTGCGCCAGGTAGTTCAGGTCGACCAGGCGGCGCGGGTGGCCGTCCTGCTCCCATTCCAGCCACCAGTCGAAGGCCGCCCCCAGCGCCTGCCGGGCCGGCCGGCCCCGCCAGTGCGCCGATCCGGCCGGGTCGGCGGGGGCGAACCCGGCGGTGGCCAGCACGCGGTACCGCTCGGCGTGCGCGACGACCGGCAGGACGGCGAGCGGCGAGTCGGCCGGCGCCCGCTCGGCCGCCCAGTGGGCGAAGTCGTACACCTCGTGCAGCGGGTCCGGGCCGGCGGTGGCGCGGCGCTCGGCCAGCCGGGCGACCATCAGGTGGTGGGCGTGGTGGTGGTCGGCGTGGCGCGCCCGGACCTCCTCGAAGGCCCGCACCACTTCCCGCCGGCCCCCCAGCGCCCGCTCCAGCATGAGCAGGCCGAGCCAGGGCGTCGGGTCGGCGGGCGCGAGGGCCGCGGCGCGCCCGCAGGCCGCGCGGGCGCGGGCCGGCCGGTCCTTGCCGCGCAGGACGCGCCGCACCTCGGCCAGGGCGACCAGTGCGGCGGCGTCGGCCGAGCCCGGCTCGGCGCCCAGCCACTCGCCGGCCCAGGCGGCGCTGTACGGGTCGAGCGCCAGGACGGTGATCCGGTGCCCGCGCCGGTCCCAGTCGTCGCCGGTACGGGCGAGCAGCGAACGGGCGGGCTGCCGGCGCCCCTGGGCCAGGGCGGCGCGCGCGACCCGGAGCTCGCTGTCGTCGAGGGCCGCGTCGCAGGGCACGTCCGCGGTCCTGCGGGCACGGCCGGGGGGCGGCGGAGGTAAGGACAACGCGGACATTTCCTCGGGCGACGGAGCTGGTCGTCAGCTGAACCCGGACAGCAAACCCACAGCCGACGCCTTCCGTCAAGCCGTACGGCACCGTGACGCGCGTCAACGCCCCGTTCCAGCGCGGCAGTTGGCGCGAACCGGACGGATCGGTACCGGTCGGCGACGAGAGTCGTGTGACGTACGTCATAGCGCCATGGCGGCGGGGCCCTGACCATGGCGGGAACGTCACGCCACCGCCCGGCCCCGCGCCGCGCCGGCCGCCGTGACGCGAGGCAGCCGTCTGACGCGGCCCCCCGCACCGCCCCGACGCGGTCCCCCCCCATGACGATCAGCGAGGTAGGCAGTTTGTCGGTCCTGGTCCTGGTTCTCGCCGTGTGCGCCGCCTGCTGCCTGGGTTTCGGCTTCGTCCTCCAGCAGAACGCGGCCCAGCACGCGCCCCGCGGTGACTTCCTCTCCCCCCGGCTGCTGCTGGACCTGGTGAAGGTGCCGCGCTGGCTCGGCGGCATCGCGCTGATGGTGGCCGGCATGGGGCTGGGCGCGGCCGCGCTCGGCCAGGGGCAGCTGTCCCTGGTGGAGCCCCTGCTGGCCACCAACCTGCTCTTCGCGCTCGCGCTGTCCCGCCGCCAGACCCGGCAGTCGCTGGGCCGCCAGGGCTGGGCGGGCCTGCTGCTGCTCGCCGGCGGCGTGACCGCGTTCCTCGTGGCCGGCCGGCCCCGCAGCGGCGCGGCGGCCCCGGATCCGCTGCGGCTGTGGCTGATCGTCGGCGCGATGCTGGGCCTGGCGCTGGTGCTGACGCTGCGCGCCAGGCGCTCCCGGCTGGGCTCGGGCCCCGTGCTGCTGGCCCTGGCGGCCGGCCTGCTGTACGGCGTGCAGGACGCGCTGACCCGGCTCAGCGGCGACCGTTTCGCCGCGGGCGGCATGGGCGGACTGCTCACCTCCTGGCAGCCGTACGCCGTGCTGCTGATCGGCGTCACCGGGCTGGTGCTGGTGCAGAGCGCGTTCGAGACCGCGCCGCTGCGCAAGTCCCTGCCCGCCCTCACCGCCGCCCAGCCGCTGGCCGGGATCGTCTGCGGGGTCGGCTTCCTCGGCGACCGGCTGGACACCGGCACCGGCGCGCTGGTCTGGCAGGCCGCGGGGCTGACGGCCGTCGTGACCGGCATCGTGCTGCTCGGCATGCACCCCGCGATGCCGCGCGGCGTGCCGATCCCGGCCGGCGTGCCGATCCCGGCCGGCGTGCCCGTCCCCGCCCTGCGGGGCGCCGTGTCCCGCTGACCCACGGGGCGGACGGGGCGGACGGGGCGGACGCCGTGCGGGCTGCTTGGATGGGCCCATGAGCGCTGCTGACGAGATCCTCGACGTCGTCGACGAGCACGACCGCGTGATCGGCCGGGCCCCGCGCGGCGAGGTGTACGCGCGCGGCCTGCGCCACCGGTGCGTGTTCGTCCGGGCCCGCGACGCCGAGGGCCGGATCTTCGTCCACCGCCGCACGCCGGCCAAGCTGGTCTTCCCGTCCCTCTACGACATGTTCGTCGGCGGCGTGGTGGGCGCGGGCGAGTCCTACGACGACGCGGCCCTGCGCGAGGCCGAGGAGGAACTCGGCGTCACCGGTTTGCCCCGCCCCGCGCACCGGTTCACGTTCCTGTACGACGACGGCGCCGGCCGCAGCTGGTGGTCCGCGGTCTACGAGGTCCGCTGCGACGCGCCGGTCAGCCCGCAGGCCGAGGAGGTCGCCTGGCACGGCTTCCTGCCGGAGGAGGAGGTACGGCGGCGGCTGAGCGAGTGGGAGTGGGTGCCGGACGGCCTGGCCGCGTACCACCGGCTGGAGGCGTTCCGCCGCTGACCGCGCCCCGCGCGGGTCCCGTAGGGTCGGGCAGGTGAGCGAACTTGTGCGAAACGTCCGGCTGTGGTTCGCCCCCCAACGGATCCGGGAGGAGGGCGACACGCCGGACTACCGGTTCTCGCTGGCGAACGAGCGCACGTTCCTGGCCTGGCTGCGCACCGCTCTGGCACTGATCGGCGGCGGGTTCGCGGTGGACCAGTTCCTGCCGGACCTCCGGTGGGGCTGGCGGGTCGGGCTGGCCCTCGCGCTGCTCGGGGCGGGCGTGCTGTGCTCCCTGCGGGCGGTCAACCACTGGACGCGCTGCGAGCGCGCCATGCGCCGGGGCGAGGACCTGCCGGTGTCGCGGTTTCCGGCGCTGCTGAGCCTGGTCGTCGCGGTGGTGGCCGTGGCGATGGTGGTCGTGGTGCTGGTGGGATGGGAGGGGTGAGTGCGACCGGCGCCGCGGAGCGGGATCCCGGGCTGCAACCGGAGCGGACCCGGCTCGCCTGGCGGCGTACGACCCTCTCCGGCACCGTCGTCGCGGTGCTCGCGGCCCGCACCGCCCTGCACGGCGGCCCGTCGGCGCCCCGGATCGTCGTCTGCGCCCTGTGCTGCGTCCTGTGGCTGGGCTTCCTGCTGGTCGCCCACCGCCGCATCCGCACCCTGGCGGCCTCCGGCCGCCCCGTCCCCCTGACCCCCCGGTACGCCGCGGCGGCGGCCCTGTGCACGGTGGCCCTGGCGGCGTGCGGCTCGGCGTTGCTCTTCTAGGCCCCTTCTAGGCCCCTTCTAGTCAACTTCTAGTCACCTTCTGGTCAACTTCCAGTCCCCGACGGCATCGGTATCCCCCGGCGCCCCCGATCACACACCGCCCCCGCGGGGAACTCGGGCGGCACGACGCACCGGACGTCAAGCTGTGCCCGGTTCCCGTGCCGGCCGGCCTGCCGGGCGCCCGCCCCCCCGTACCCGAAGGTGAGCCCCATGACCTCCGCGCACCAGGAGCACCTGCCCCACCCGCACACCCACGGCCCGGCCTGCGGGCATGCCGAGGTGCCGCACGGCGATCACATCGACTACGCGCACGACGGCCACCTGCACCGGGCACACGGCGACCACTGGGACGAGTGCGCCCCCTCCGGGCACGCCGCCCACGAGGGGCACGACCACCGGCACGACGAGGACTGCGGGCACCTGCGGGTGCAGCACGGCGACCACGTGGACTACCTCCACGACGGCCACCGGCACGCCGAGCACGACGGCCACTGGGACGACCACTGACACCGGGCCGCCGCGCGGGACCGCCGGCGGCTCCCCGCCCCCTCCCCGGCCGGGCGCTGCCGTACCGGGGTGGCGCCGATCACGTCCGGCCGCGCCTCTGGACGGCATACCGACCGGTCGGCATCATATGTCGGGTCCCGTCCGCACATCCGTAGGAGCGACGATGGTCTCCGACCACCCGCCAGGCCTCGATCCGGACCGGCTGCGCGGCCTGCTCGACCGCGAGCGGCCCGGTCTCGTGCGCGGCCCGCTGACCGGCCGGCTGATCGAGGGCGGACGGTCGAACCTCACCTACGCGGTCTCCGACGGCGCCTCGCAGTGGGTCGTCCGCCGGCCCCCGCTCGGCCACGTCCTGGCCACCGCGCACGACATGAGGCGCGAGCACCGGGTGATCACCGCCCTGGGACCGACGAAGGTGCCGGTGCCGCGCACCGTGCTGCTGTGCGAGGACGAGGAGGTGCTCGGGGCGCCGTTCTACGTCATGGAGTACGTGCCCGGCACGCCGTACCGCACCGCCGGCCAGCTCGCCCCGCTGGGCCCCGGACGCACCCGCGAGGTGGCGCTGTCCCTGGTGGACACGCTCGTCGACCTGCACGCGGTGGACCCGGCGGAGGCCGGCCTGGCCGACTTCGGCCGCCCGGAGGGCTTCCTGGACCGCCAGCTGCGCCGCTGGGGCAAGCAGCTGGACGCCTCCCGCAACCGCGAGCTGGCCGGCGTCGACGAACTGCACGCGGCCCTCGGCCGGGCCCTGCCCGCCTCGCCGGCCCCGGCCGTCGTGCACGGCGACTACCGCCTGGACAACGTCCTGGTGAACGCCGACGACGAGATCACGGCGGTCCTCGACTGGGAGATGTCCACGCTCGGCGACCCGCTGACCGACCTGGGCCTGCTGGTGATGTACAGCATGCCGCTCGGCATGCCCGACTCGCCGGTCTCCACCACGGCCGAGGCCCCGGGGCACCCGGCGCCGGCCGAGCTGATCGAGCGCTACGCGGCCCGCTCCGGACGGGACGTCTCCACGGTCTCCTGGTACACGGCCTTCGCCTGGTTCAAGCTCGCCGTGATCCTGGAGGGCATCCACTACCGCTACACACTGGGCCGGACCGTCGGCCGCGGCTTCGACCGCATCGGCGACCTGGTCCCCGTCTTCATCGCACACGGTCTGACAACTCTCCAGGAAGGCTGACCGGCATGGACTTCGCGTTCGACGCACGCACCGAGGAGCTGCGCGCCAGGCTGCTCGCCTTCCTGGACGAGTACGTCCACCCGGCCGAGGCGGTCGCCCACGAGCAGCGGGCCGGGCTCGCCTCGCCGTGGGACACCCCGCCGGTCGTCGAGGAGCTGAAGGCCGAGGCGCGCCGGCGGGGCCTGTGGAACCTGTTCCTGCCCGACGCCGAGCACGGCGCCGGCCTCACCAACCTCCAGTACGCCCCGCTCGCCGAGATCACCGGCCGCTCCCCGCAGCTCGCGCCGACCGCGACGAACTGCGCCGCGCCGGACACCGGGAACATGGAGGTGCTCGCCCAGTTCGGCGACGAGGCGCAGCAGAAGCAGTGGCTCCGGCCGCTGCTGGCGGGCGAGATCCGGTCGGCGTTCGCGATGACCGAGCCCGAGGTGGCCTCGTCGGACGCCACGAACATCACGACGCGCATCGAGCGGGACGGCGACGAGTACGTCGTCACCGGCCGCAAGTGGTACATCTCCGGGGCGATGAACCCGGACTGCGCGATCTTCATCGTGATGGGCAAGACCGACCCGGACGGACCGGACATCCGCCGCCAGCAGTCCATGGTCCTGGTCCCCCGCGACACCCCGGGCGTCACCGTCGAGCGCGCCATGCGGGTCTTCGGCTACGAGGACCACTGGCACGGCGGTCACGCCGAGGTGGTCTTCGACCACGCGCGCGTGCCGGTGTCGAACCTGATCGGCGAGGAGGGCGGCGGCTTCGCCATCGCCCAGGCCCGGCTCGGCCCCGGCCGCATCCACCACTGCATGCGGCTGATCGGCATGGCGGAGCGGGCGATCGAACTGATGTGCAAGCGGGCGGTGCGGCGCGAGGCGTTCGGCACGGCGCTGGCCCAGCAGGGTGTGGTGCACAACTGGATCGCCGACGCGCGGGTCGCAGTGGAACAGCTGCGGCTGCTGGTGCTGAAGACGGCCTGGATGATGGACACGGTCGGCAACCGGGGCGCGCACACCGAGATCCAGGCCATCAAGATCGCCACTCCGCGCACGGTCGTCGGCATCCTCGACAGGGCGATCCAGCTGTACGGCGCGGGCGGGGTGAGCCAGGACTTCCCGCTGGCCGAGCTGTACGCGGGGGCGCGCACGCTGATGATCGCGGACGGCCCCGACGAGGTGCACCAGCGGTCGCTGGCCCGGCGGGAGCTGAAGAAGTACCTCTGAGCCCCGTTACGGCCGCAGGGCCCGCAGCAGCAGGTCGGCCAGGTGGTCGGCGACCTGCTGCGGGCTGAGCGGCCCGTCGGGGCGGTACCAGGTCGACAGGTGGTGGACGGAGCCGAAGTGGTAGTCCACCACCAGGTCGGCCGGGGTCGCCGTGGAGAACACGCCCGCCCGCTGGCCCTCCTCGACGAGCGCGCGGAAGCGCTCGTGGTAGCGCCGGCGCTCCGCGCGGACCTGCTTGTTCTTCTCCGGGCTGAGGTGGTGCATGGACCGGAAGAAGATCGACGCGTCGTCGAGGTTCTCGATGGTCGTCACCACGACGTCGGCGGCGGCGTCCCGTACCCGCTTCTCCACCGGCTCGGGGGCGTCCGCGAACGCGTCGAGCCGTTCCTGCTGGACCCGCAGCACGCGCGCGTACACCTCGTGCAGCAGGTCGTCCTTGGAGCCGAAGTAGTGGTAGAGCGCTCCCTTGGTGACGCCGGCCGCCTCGACGATCTCCTGGACCGAGGTGCGGTCGTAGCCCTGCTCGGCGAAGAGCCGGGTGGCGGCGGCCAGCAGCCGCTGCGGCACAGGCGTCCCGTCCGTGTCCGTCGTCCTGGGCACTGCCGCCACCTGCCTTCCGTGAGGTCCTGCCGTCGTTCCCGCCGACGCGCCTGCCGGGTCCTCCCGCCGGCTCTCCGGCCGGCCGTCCCGCGCGCGGGAGCGCAGCTCCCGCCAAGGATCTTCCCACTTGCCGTCCTCGGCAGGTCGGGCAGGCCCGGCGGCGTGCCGGTAGCCGGTCACCGGGCCGCCTCCCAGCGCTGCTGGATGTGGTTCAGGCCGGCCAGCCAGCGGTCCGGCCGGGCGGCCCGGGCCCGGTAGTACTCGGCGACCTCGGGGTGCGGCAGGATCAGGAACCGGTCCTCGGCCATCCCCGCGAACAGCGCGTCCGCCACGTCCTCCGGCTCGATCGCGGTCGGCGCCAGCACCAGGTCGCCCGCGCTGCCGCCGGCGGCGAGCATGTCGGTGCGCACGCCCTGCGGGCAGATCGCGTGCACCCTGACGCCCCGGTGGCGGTAGGTCAGGGACAGCCACTCGGCGAAGGCGTAGGCGCCGTGCTTGGTGACGCTGTAGGGGGCGGCGCCGATCATGGTGAGCAGCCCGGCGGCCGACACGGTGGAGACGAACCGCCCGCTGCCGCGCTCCAGCCACTGCGGGAGCAGCGCCCGGGCGGCCCGCACGTGCGCCATCACGTTGACGTCCCAGGCCAGCGCCCAGACCTCCGCGGGGGCCGCCTCGGACCCCCCGGCGCCCACCCCGGCGTTGGCGCAGTAGACGTCCACCACCCCGCCGAGCGCGTCCCGGGCCTCGGCGACGATCGCGGAGGCGTCGCCGGGGACGGCGATCCCGCCGATCTCGTCGGCGACGGCCTTGGCCTTGTCCGCGTCCAGGTCGTTGACCACGACCCGGCCACCCCCGGCGGCGAAGCGACGGGCCAGCGCGGCCCCGATACCGCCCCCCGCCCCGGTGACCACCACTCCGGCACCCTGCACGGCTTGCACCATCGGTCTCCTTCGACGCGCGTCGGCTCTGTCCGGCGCAGGCCAGACTAACCAGTCGGTATGTACCGGCGAAAGGGCGGACGGGTGACCGGAGTGCGGCCCGGTTCGTTCCCGTCCCGGCCGGTGGCCGCTACCGTGCGTGAACATGACACCCGCCGCGCTCAGGGAGGCCACCGTATGAAGCTGTCCAGACGCAGCCTGCTCGCCACCACCGCGGCGGTCGCGGCGTCGGCGGGCCCCGCGGCGGCGGCGCCCGCGGGCGGCGGACGCCGGCTGCGCACCGGGTTCGACCGCCTCGCCGCCGGCGGCTACGCCCTCCTCGACGGCGACCGCGTCGGCGTCGTCACCAACCCGACCGGCGTCACCGGGGACGTGCGCCACATCGTCGACGTGATGCACGCCGACGACCGGGTGCGCCTGACCGCCGTCTTCGGCCCGGAGCACGGCTTCCGCGGCACCGCCCAGGCCGGCGGCTCCGAGGGCCGCCACGACGACCCCGCGACCGGCCTGCCCGTCTACGACACCTACCGCAAGAGCGGCCGGCCGCTGGCCGACGTCTTCACGGCATCCGGCGTGGACACGGTCGTCTTCGACATCCAGGACGTGGGCGCGCGCTTCTACACGTACGTCTGGACCCTGTACGACTGCATGGAGGCGGCCGCGCTCGCGGGCAAGCGCGTGGTGGTGCTCGACCGGCCGAACCCGGTGACCGGCGTCTCGGCCGAAGGACCCGTGCTGCACCCGGAGTTCGCCACCTTCGTCGGCCGGCAGCCGGTCTCGCAGGCGCACGGCATGACGGTGGCGGAGCTGGCACTGCTGTTCAACGCGGAGTTCCTGCCCTCGCCGGTGGCCCTGGAGACGGTGCGCATGTCCGGGTGGCGGCGGTCGGACTTCTTCGACGCCACCGGGCTGCCGTGGGTGCCGCCGAGCCCCAACATGCCCACGCCCGAGACCGCTGTGGTGTACGCGGGCACGTGCCTCTTCGAGGGCACCAACCTCTCCGAGGGCCGGGGCACCACCCGCCCCTTCGAACTGCTCGGCGCGGAGGGCGTCGACCGCCGGTGGGCCGCGGCGGCCAACGAGCTCGGCCTGCCGGGCGTGCGCTTCCGGGAGGCGTACTTCGCGCCCGCCTTCTCCAAGTTCCAGGGCCGGACCGTCGGCGGCGTACAGCTGCACGTGCACGACAGGGCGGCGTTCGACCCCGTGCGCACCGGGATCGGCCTGCTGGTCACCGCCCGGCGGACCTGGAGCGGTTTCGCCTGGCGGCCGGACCACTGGATCGACCGGCTCACCGGCTCCGCGCTCGTCCGCACCCTCATCGACGCCGGCGCGACCACCGGCGAGGTGGTGGCGGGCTGGCAGCAGGAACTGGCCGCGTTCCGGGCGATGCGCGCGCGGTACCTCCTGTACCACTGAGCCGTTCGCGCCGGCCGCCGCCGGGGAGCGGGACAAAAGACCGGCAATCAGGACGCATACGGAGGCCGTCTTCAGGAACCCGTGGGATCTGTGGGGAGTTCTCACTCTTACATGCGTCACTTTCCCGGACGCGACGGCCGTCCGCGCGCGGCCGTCCTCACACATGGAGGACATCGGATGGAGCCGATTGACCGGTCGACACGTCCATTCGGCGACGTCCGTACGACGACGCCGAAATGACCGAAGTACAGGTGCAGGTGTGACGGAGGTGCAGGGCGATGGCCGGTTTCCGGAGTCTGGCGAGACAGGTACGCGACCCCCGGTGCGACCTGGCGCTACGGCGCTATTCGCTGCGCAAGTGCCTTGAGCGGTTCGCCCCCTACGGGCACAGGGCGACCTGGGACCACTTGTGCACCAGGGCCGGGTTCGGCCCGGAGGACCGCTCTCCCGATCCGGCGCGGCTCGTGGCCGCGTTGGAGGAACTGGAGGAGGCGCGGGCGGTGTGGCTCGCCTACGAGGTGGAGTTCGCCGAGCGCCGCAAGAAGGAGAAGCACGACGGGCTGCGCCGGCCGGGCTCGGTGGACGACTGGCACCGCCTGACCTGGGGCGGTTTCGGGGTCGCCTGGTGCGACGACCCCGAGGTGCACCCGGGTGAGCCGCTGGCGGAGGTGCTGCGGCGGCTGATCGCCGCGCTGGAGCGCGAGCCCGGATCGGAGTGCCCCGTGTGCGAGGGGGAGCACCTGGTGTGGAAGTACGACCTGGACCACGAACCTTCTTCGGGTCCGGTCTGCACGGACTGCGGAATCCTCGTCCCGCGCCCCGTGCTCACGCCGGAGGCCCTGGCGTATGCCCGGCGTGAACGGCTGCTGATGTCCGCCTGAGCCCGCCACGCGGGCCCGAGCAACGGGGAAACGGGGGAACGGGGGACCCAGGATCGCCCCGCTCCGTACGGACGGCCGGGGGCGGTGCGACACGGCGGGCGGGCGCGGTGGCGGGACGCGGCGGCCCGGCCCGACGGGGAACTGCCGCCGGAGACCCGGCTGTTCACCGGCGGCCGCGACAGCGAACGGATGCCGGACCTCGCCTCGGGCCGTGAGACGGCGGCCGGGCGCGCGCCGCCTCGGCGGGCCTTCACGGCCTGCCCGGCGATTCGCGGGGTGTGCGGCTCCGCCGCGCGGTCGAGCCCTCCACCATCAGCCGGGAGCCCGCCAGGCGTTCGCCGAAGACGTCGTCGGGGTTGGACAGGACGCAGGTGTCCAGGGAGAGGCAGCCGCAGCCGATGCAGTCTGTGAGGTGGTCGCGCAACCGGTTGAGCTGCTTGATCCGCTGGTCCAGCTCCGAGCGCCAGGCCTCGGACAGGCGCGTCCAGTCGTCCCGGGTGGGCGTGCGCTCCTCGGGCAGCTCGGCGAGCGCCTCGCGGATCGTGGCCAGCGGGATGCCGACGCGCTGCGCGGCCCGGATGAAGGCGACCCGGCGCAGCGTGTCACGGGTGTAGCGGCGCTGGTTGCCCGCGGTGCGCCGGCTGCGGATCAGGCCCTTGGCCTCGTAGAAGTGCAGGGCGGAGACGGCGGCGCCGCTGCGGGCGGCGAGCTGGCCGACGGTGAGCTCGTGGATCTTCTCGGGAATCTGGGGCACCCCTCGAAGCCTACCGATCCGGTGACGGCGCCGGTCCGTTGACAGGGAAGGGTGTCCGCACCATGCTAAGCAGTTGCTTAGACATTGACATCTGACTGCGCTACGCGGGAGGCCAGGACATGGCAGAGCCGAGGATCTTCACGTCCGTCGACGAGCTGAAGGCGGCGGTGGGCGAGCAACTGGGCTACACCGACTGGATGGAGGTCGACCAGAAGCGGATCGACCTGTTCGCCGAGGCGACCGGCGACCACCAGTGGATCCACGTCGACCCGGAGAAGGCCGCCGCCGGCCCGTTCGGCACCACCATCGCGCACGGCTACCTCACCCTCTCCCTGCTGCCGCTCTTCGGCCCGCAGCTGATCGGCGTCGAGGGCGTGAAGATGGGCGTCAACTACGGCACCAACAAGGTGCGCTTCCCCGCCCCCGTCCCGGTCGGCTCCCGGCTGCGCGCCACCGCGACGATCACCGGTGCCGACGACGTGGCCGGCGGCGTCCAGGTGTCCGTCGCCTTCACCGTGGAGCGCGAGGGCGGCGACAAGCCGGTGTGCGTGGCCGAGTCGGTGTCCCGGTACTACCTCTGAGCGGCTACTCCCGCGCGGCCGGGGGCGTGCGCGCCCCCACCATCCGCAGCACGAGGTCGGCGTAGAGCGCGCCGACCTCGTCGGGCGTCCACGGCCCCGCGGTGCTGAACCACCGGGCCACGTCGATGCAGAGCGACAGCACGGCGAGCGTCGTGCCCCGCACGTCGAGCACCTCGAACTCGCCCGCGGCGACGCCGTCCTCGATGATGCCGCGCACCTCGGCGTCGCACTGCCGGCGCAGCGCGACGATCTCCGCGCGGGCCTCGGGGCCGAGCGAGTCCAGCTCGTACTGGACCACGCGCGCGGTGGTGCGCCCCCCGGCGTGCCAGCGCACGAAGGAGCTGACCGCGTCGGCGAGCCGCTCGGTCGCGCCGCCCTCGCGCCGCGCCGCCGTCCGCAGGATGCCGAGGGCCCGCTCGTGGCCGATCCGGCTGATGCGGTGCAGCAGCTCTTCCTTGGTCTTGTAGTGGATGTAGAGCGCGGCCGGACTCATCCCGGCGCGGCCCGCGATGTCGCGGGTCGTCGTGGCGTGGTAGCCGCGCTCGGCGAAGGCCTCCACGGCGGCGACCAGCAGGCGCCGGGCCGCCTCAGGGGTGACCTCGGCCCACGGCTGCGCCTCGCCGTCGGCCGTCTCCTCCGCCGTACTCATCGCTCGTTCGCCCCTCTCGCCGATCAGTGGCACCACCATACCGCCGAAGCTGAGCGGCCGCTTAGTGCGGCCGCCCGGACCGGTCCCGGGCCCGGGACCGGACGGTGGCGCCCCCAGAGCTTCTCGCAGGGGCCGCGCGGACCTTCCCGCGGGGTCCCCCAGACCTTCTCGCGGGGGTCGCTGACAGCTTCTCGCGGGGGTCGCTCACAGCTTCTCGAAGGGGTCGTGCTCGGCGAGGAGCTTCTCCAGCCGTGCCTGGTCCACCCGGCTGACGAGCTGCCCGGCCTCCTGCCGGTCGCGGACGACCTTGGCGAGCGTGAAGGCGGACGTGACGAGGTAGAGGACGGCGATGCCGAGGAAGGCGCGCACCCAGGGGTCGGCCTCCAGCTGGAAGATGCCGACGGCGGTGGCGCCCAGGGCGATCGCGAACGACGCGACGGCCTGCCCGTGGAAGGCGGCCGTGATCTGCTGCTTGACCGGTGTGTCACTCATGGGGACCAGGGTCGGCGGATGTGGCGCCCCCCACATCCGCCCGCGTACTCACCAGGTACTCAGAACGCCGAGACGCCCGTCAGGGCCCGCCCGATGAGCAGCTTCTGGATCTGGCTGGTGCCCTCGTACAGGGTCATCACCCGGGCGTCGCGCAGCAGCTTGCCCACCGGGTACTCGTCGATGTAGCCGTAGCCGCCGAAGACCTGCAGGGCGTTGTTGGCGGCGCGCACGGCGGCCTCCGAGGCGAACAGCTTGGCCTGGGAGGCCTCGGTGGCGAAGGGCAGCCCGCGGTCGACCAGGTCGGCGACCCGCCAGGTCAGCAGCCGGGCCGCGGCGACGTCCACGGCGATGTCGCTGATCAGCTCCTGGACGAGCTGGTGGCCGGCGATGGGCTTGCCGAACTGCTCACGCTCGCCCGCGTGGCGGACCGCCGCGTCGAGTGCCGCCTGGGCGATGCCGACGCAGCCGGCCGCGACCGACATCCGGCCCTTGGCGAGGGCGGACAGGGCGACCGAGAAGCCCTTGCCCTCCGGGCCGAGCATCGCGCCGGCGGGGACCCGGACGTCCTCCAGGACCAGTTCGGCGGTGGCCTGGCCGCGCAGCCCGAGCTTGCCGCGCACGGCCCGGCGGGTCAGTCCGGGTGCGTCGGCGGGCACCAGGAACGCGGAGACGCCCTTGTGCCCGGGCGCGTCGGTGGACCGGGCGAAGAGCAGCACCACGTCGGCCCAGGTGCCGTTGGTGATGAACGTCTTGCTGCCGTTGAGGACGTAGTCGCCGCCGTCGCGGACCGCGCGGGTGGCCAGGCTGCCGGCGTCGGAGCCGGTGTCCGGCTCGGTGAGGCCGAAGCAGCCGACGTACTCGCCGGAGGTCAGGCCCGGCAGCCAGCGCCGCTTCTGCTCCTCGCTCCCCCAGGCGGCGACGGTCTTGGCGACCAGGCCGAGGGAGACCGAGACGATCCCGCGCACCGAGGAGTCGCCGCGCCCGAGCTCCTCGGTGACCAGGCAGTAGGCGAGGTGGTCGCCGCCGCTGCCGCCGTACTCCTCGTCGACGGTCAGGCCGAGGAAGCCGACCTCGCCGAGCTTCTCGACGATGCCCCGGTCGACCTCCTCCGCACGGTCCCAGGCCGCCGCGTGGGGAGCGATCTCACGGTCCACGAAGTTCCGCGCGAGCTGCCGTACGGCGGTCTGCTCCTCGCTCAGTTCCAGGTTCACGTCCCCGTCACCCCACAGACTGCGGCCCTTGAGGGCCGTCCCCGTAAATTAGCACTGCTAGTTTCTTGCTGGCCCTACTATGTGCGCCATGGCCCGACCGCGCAAGCCCCTGCTCAGCCCCGGCCGGATCGTCGAGACGGCCCGGGCGCTGGTGGACGCCGAGGGCCTCGCGGCCGTCTCCACCCGGCGGCTCGCCGCGGAGCTGGGGGTGAGCGGGCCCTCGCTCTACAACCACTTCCGCACCAAGGACGAGATCCTGGAGGCGGTCGCGGACTCGGTGAGCGCGCAGGTCGACCTGTCGATGTTCGAGGACGGCCGGGACTGGCGGACCGCGCTGCACGACTGGGCGGTCTCCTACCGGGCCGCCCTGCGCGCCCACCCGAACATCGTCCCGGTGCTGGCCCGCGGCCCCGGCCGCCGCCCGGCCGCGCTGCGGCTCGCGGACGCCGTCTACGGCGCGATGGCCGACGCGGGCTGGCCGCCGGCCCAGGCCACCTCCATCGGCGCGCTGATGCGGTACTTCGTCATGGGCTCCGCGCTCGGCTCGTTCGCCGGCGGCTTCGTCACCGACATGAGCGCCTACGACCCCGCCGACTACCCCCACCTGGGGCAGGCCCACCTGCTCGCCGAGCGGCAGGACAAGATCGACGAGCGCGCCTTCGAGACGGGGCTCGCCGCCCTGCTGGACGGTCTGGCGCACCAGTACGAGCAGGTGGCACGGACCCGGTAGGCACACGTCGGCGCCCGCCGAACCGTCGGTGCCCGGAGCTGGGCGCATGACTGCCACAGACCCCCGGGCACCGGCGCTCGCGCGGCTCGCCGGGCTGATCGCCGACGAGGCACGGGCGGCCTGCCTGCCGGCGCCGCTCGACGGGCGGGCGTGGACCGCCGGCGAGCCGGCGCGGCACGCGGGCGTGGACCACCGGCGAGCGGGCACGGCACGCGGGCGTGGACCGCCGGCGCGGCACGCGGGCATCGCCGCGTCGACGGCGAGCGAGCACCTCGGCGAGCCGGTCGGGGCCGGGATGCTCACCGAGGAACGGCAGGGACGGCACCGGTACGTGCGGCCGGCGGACGCGCGGCTCGCCCGACCGGTGGAGGACCTGGCCGCGTACGTGGGGCCGGGTTCCGTGGCCCGGCGGCCGGGCGGGCCGCGGGTCGGCCCCGGGCGGGCTGCGGCCGGGCGGGCCACGAGTCGGCCCCGGGCGGCGTCCCGGCCCGCGCCGCCCGGGAACACGGGGGCCCGGCGCGACGCGGCCCGGGGCCGGGCGGCCCCGGGCGCCGGCGTCAGAAGACCACCAGCGCGCGGCCTCCCTTGCCCGCCAGCATGTTCTCGAAGGCCGCCGGGATGCCGTCCAGGGCGATCCGCTCCGTCACCAGCGCCGACAGGTCCAGGCGGCCCGCGCGGACGTGGCCGGCCAGCACCGGCAGGTCCCGCTGCGGGTCGCAGTTGCCGTAGACGCAGCCCGCGAGGGTGCGGCCCCAGTGGAAGATCTCCAGCGCGTTGAAGGTGACCTGCTGGTCCTTGCCGCCGATGCCGACGACCGTGGTGCGGCCGCCGCGGCGGGTGGATTCCCAGGCCGCGCGGATGGTGACCGCCCGGCCCACGCACTCCACGGCCACGTCCACGCCCTGCCCGCCGGTCAGGGCGCGGATCTCGCGTGGGGTGTTCTCCGAGGCGAGGACGTACTCCGTGGCGCCCGCCGCCCGCGCCAGTCCCTCCTTCTCGGCGGAGACGTCCACCGCGACGATCGTCGACGCGCCCGCGATCCGGGCGGACTGGAGGGCGGCGAGGCCCACCCCGCCGACGCCGAACACGGCGACCGTCTCGCCCTCGCGGACCCGCGCCGAGTGGTGGACGGCGCCGTGGCCGGTGAGGACGGCGCAGCCGAGCAGGGCCGCGTCCGCGAGCGGCACCCCGTCCGGGGCGGGCAGCACACAGCCGGCCGGCACGACCGTCTCCTCGGCGAACGCGGCGACGTTCAGACCCGGGTGCAGTGCGGTGCCGTCGTCGGCGCGGCGGGCGTGCACCGCGCCGATGCCGCCGAGGGCGTTGGCGCACAGCCACACCTCGCCGAGCGCGCAGGCGGGACAGCTTCCGCAGGACGGCGCCCAGTTCAGGACGACCGCGTCGCCGGGGGCGACATGGGTGACGCCCTCGCCGACGGAGAGCACGGTTCCCGCGCCCTCGTGGCCGAGGACGGCCGGGAGCGGCACCTTCATGGTGCCGTTGGACAGGGACAGGTCGGAGTGGCAGACCCCGGCGGCGGCGAGCCGGACCCGGACCTGCCCGGGTCCGGTTTCGGGCAGCTCGATGCCGGTGATCTCCAGCGGGGCCCCGACGGCGGGCACGACGGCGGCACGCACGGACATGACAGTGGGCTCCTTCAGAACTGGAGGGACTTGGTCTGCAGGTACTCGGCCAGGCCGTGCGCGCCGAGCTCCCGGCCCACGCCCGACTGCTTGTATCCGCCGAACGGCGCGAGCGGGTTGAAGCGGCCGCCGTTGATGTCGACCTGACCGGTCTCCATCCGGCGCGCGAAGGCCACCGCCTCCGCCTCGTCGCCCGCCCAGACCGCGCCGGCGAGCCCGTAGACCGTGCCGTTGGCGATCCGCAGGGCGTCCGCCTCGTCCTCGTACCGCAGGATCGACAGGACCGGACCGAAGATCTCCTCCTGGGCGATGGTCATCTCCGGGGTGACGTCGGCGAAGACGGTCGGGCTGACGAAGTAGCCGCGCTCACGCGGCGGCTCGGCGCCCCCCGCGACCAGGCGGGCGCCCTCGGCCACGCCCTTGTCGATGTAGCCGCGCACCCGGTCCCGCTGCCGGGCGTTGACCAGGGGCCCGATGCGCTCGCCGTACTTGGCGGCCGCGGCGGCGGCGAGTTCGACGGCGGCGTCGTACTGCGCGGCGTGCACGAGCATCCGGGTCCACGCGCTGCACGTCTGCCCGGAGTTGGACATCACGTTGGCCACGCCGACGTTGACCGCCCTGGCCAGGTCGGCGCTGGGCAGGATGACGTTGGCGGACTTGCCGCCCAGCTCCAGGGCGACCTTCTTCACGGCGGCCCCGGCCGTGGCGGCGATCTGCCGGCCGACCGCCGTGGAGCCGGTGAAGGAGACCAGGTCGACCTCCGGGTGCTCGGCGAGCGCCTGCCCGGCGACCGGGCCGAGGCCGGTGACCAGGTTGACGACCCCGGCCGGGAGGCCCGCCTCGTGCACCGCCTCGGCGAAGGCCTGCGCGGTCAGCGGGGTGTCCTCGGCCGGCTTCACCACGATCGTGCAGCCCGCGGCGAGCGCCGGGGCGGCCTTGGCGACGATCTGGTGCAGGGGGTAGTTCCAGGGCGTGATCGCGCCCACCACGCCGATCGGCTCCTGGTGGACGGTCGAGTTGCCGACCTTCTCCTCGAAGGCGTACGCCGCCGTCAGCTCGGCGTACGAGCCCGCGACCGCGATCGGCGCGCCCATGTGCACCGCCTGCGACAGCGGCAGCGGCGAACCCAGCTCGGCGGTGATCGTCGCGGCGATCTCGTCCTTGCGGGCGGCCAGCACGTCCCGCAGGGCGGCCAGCCGCGCGGCCCGTTCGGCGGGCGGCGTCGCGGACCAGGCCGGCAGGGCGGCGCGGGCGGCCCGCACGGCCCGGTCCACGTCCTCCGCGGTGCCTGCCGGAACCCGGGCGATGACCTCCTCGTCGGCCGGGTTCACGACCTCGATCACGTTCAGGCCTGCGGCGGGGCGCCAGGCACCGTCGATGTACATCCCGTCCCGGGCCTTCATGGCCTACCTCCCAGACAGCGGCGTCGTCGGCCCCCAAACTAGCGGCGATAGTTTTTCTGCGCCAGGGCCCTCCGAGAGGCTACGGCAACCCCGCCCGCCCGCTCAGAAGTCGACCCGCACCCGCTCGTCCACGCGTCCGACCGACTCCTGGCCGAAGGCCTTGAGGTAGTCCCGGCGGATCTCCTCGATCTCCCGGCCGCGGGCGGCCGCCTCCCCGGCGGGGTAGAGCAGGACCAGTTCGTACGACCGCTCCTTCTCGATCGTGCCGTTCGCGTCCCGCCACTGGCCGCGCCCCTCCCGCACGGTCAGCCCGTCCGGGAAGCCGGGCGTCACCTCCGCGTCGACGAACCGCGTGAACTGCGCCTCCGTGACGGCCGGTCCGCCGTCCGGCCGCGCGGTACCGAAGAGCAGCCGGGTCTCGGCGTACGGCTCGCCCCGCGCGGGGGCGGCGGGGGCCTCCGTGGCGAGGGTGGCGTACGCGGTGGGCGCCCCGAGGGCGAACAGGGCCGCGGTGGCCGCCAGGGCGACACGACCGCGCGTGAGCTGAAGGGTCATGCCCCTCCCTTACCTGCCCGCGCCCCGCCGGACACGGTGACCGTGCCGGGGAACGGGACCCCCGCGGGCCGCACGGGAGCGCGAGGGGCGCACGGGGCGCGCGGTCCGGCGGATGCCCTTGCGGGCCGCGTCACGTGCGGGTGCGCGGGCGCGGGGCGGGGCGGGGGCCGCTGGGCTCGGGGTCGTCCCGGGCCGGGCCGGACGGCGAGCGCACCGCCACCCCCGCCGAGAGCAGCAGCAGTCCGCCGAGCATCACGAACGGGGCCGCCACGCCCGCGAGGCCCGCGATCAGGCCGGCCGTGGCGGGGGCGGCCACCTGGCCCAGCCGGTTGCCGGTCAGCCGGAGCGCCAGGGCGGTGGAGCGGGCGCCCTCGGGGGCGGCCTGGACGACCGTCGTCATGGACAGCGGCTGTCCGACCCCGAGGCAGAAGCCGAGCGCGGCGAGGATCAGGGCCAGCGCCCACACCGGCACCGGCAGCGCGAGGCCGGCGCACAGCAGGGCCGCCAGCAGGCAGCTCAGGGTGAGCAGCGGGGTGCGGCCCAGCCTCAGCAGCGGGGTCAGCGCCAGCCGGCAGGCGATGGTGGCCGCCGCGCGCAGGCTCAGCAGGACGCCGATCACCGAGGGGGCGATGCCCCGGTGTTCGCCGACCACCGGCAGGTAGGCGGTGAGCACGTCGGTCGCGGACAGCACGGAGAGGCTGATCAGGATGCCCGCGGGGACGCCCCGGGCCCGCAGGATGCCCCGCACGGGTACGCGTTCGCCGCGGGCCGGACGGGCGCTGCCGGCGGTGCGCCGCTCGATCCGCCACAGCGAGGTGAACGCGGCCGCTCCCCCCGCCCCCGCCACCAGCAGGGCGAACGCGCTGCTGCCCGCCATGTCGTCGCCGCCGATCAGCGCGCCGGCCGCGACCGGGCCGACCAGCTGGCCGAGGGAGGCGCCGATGGTGAAGTGGCCGAAGGTGCGGTCCTGTTCGTGCGGCGCGGACTGCCGGGCGACCAGGGACTGGGCGCCGACGACGAAGCCGAGGTGGCCGAGGCCCATCACGCCGCTCCAGACCGCCATCGCCCACAGGGAGTCGGCGCGGCCGCTGAGCGCGCAGCCGCCGGATATCAGGACCACGCCGGCGGGCAGCAGCGGCGCGCAGCGCCCGTGGTCGGTACGCCGGCCCAGCGGGACCGCGGCGAACAGCGGGAGCAGGGCGTACACCCCCGCGATCATCCCCACCGCCCGTTCGTCCGCGCCCAGCGCGAGGGCCCGGTAGGAGACGGCGGGCCGGGCCATCGACACCGCCCCCTGCGCGCAGCTGAAGGCGATGACGAGGCGGAGCAGCCAGCCGCGGTTCCCACCGGGCCTCATGTCGGACACCTCCGGACGGAGTCGTGAGATACGGGTCGGTCAGATGATGCCGAACAGGATTGCGGCGCCGAGGATCACCAGGCAGGTCGCGGCCGCGTACTTCACCACGAACCGGGTGTGGTCGCCGAACTCGACCCTCGCCATGCCGACCAGCACGTAGACGGCCGGGACCAGCGGGCTGGACATGTGCAGCGGCTGGCCGACCAGCGAGGCGCGGGCCATCTCCAGCGGGGTGACGCCGTGCGCCGCGCCGGCCTCGGCGAGGACCGGCAGGACGCCGAAGTAGAAGCCGTCGTTGGACATGAAGTAGGTGAGCGGCAGGCTCAGGACGCCGGTGACGAGGGCCATGTGCGGGCCCATGCCCTCGGGGACGACGCCCACCATCCAGGTGGCCATGCTGTCGACCATGCCGGTGCCCTGCAGCACGCCGGTGAAGACGGCGGCGGCGAAGACCATGCCGGAGACGTTCAGGACGTTGTCGGCGTGCGCGGCGAGGCGGGCCTTCTGGTCCGCGACGGTCGGGAAGTTGACGGTCAGTGCCAGGGCGGCGCCGATCAGGAACAGCACCGGGATCGGCAGCAATTCCGTGATCATGGCGGTCAGCAGGGCGGCCGTGAGCAGCGCGTTGAACCAGAGCAGCCGGGGACGCAGGGTGGGCCGGTCGGGGTCCAGCCCCGGGAAGTCGCCGTCCCGGCCGGGGACGGCCCCGGCGTCCGGGCCGGTCCCGGGGCCGCCGCCGGCCTGCTCGCCGCCACCGGCGGAACCGGTGCCGCCGCCGACGAGCACCGTCTCCTTCTCCTCCGCCGGCACCTCGCCCAGCGTCAGCACGCCGAGCCGCCGGCGCTCGCGCAGACCGAGGAAGTACGCCAGGACGACGACGAAGACCAGGCCGACGGCGAGGGCCGGGATCATCGGCACGAAGATGTCACTGGCGTCCAGCTTCAGGGCGGTGGCGGCGCGGGCGGTCGGGCCGCCCCACGGCAGGGTGTTCATCACGCCGTTGGCGGTCGCGGCGACCCCGGTCATCACGACCAGGCTCATCTTCAGCCGCCTGTAGAGCGGGTACATCGCCGAGACGGTGATCATGAACGTGGTCGAGCCGTCGCCGTCCAGCGAGACGATCGCCGCGAGCAGGGCCGTCCCGACGACGATCCGCATCGGGTCCGCCTTGCAGAACCTCAGGATGCCCCGGACGACCGGGTCGAACAGACCGACGTCGATCATCACCCCGAAGTAGACGATCGCGAACATGAGCATCGCCGCGGTGGGAGCGAGGCTGGAGACTCCGTCGAGGACGTAGTCGCCGAGGTGCGCGCCCTTGCCGACGACGACGCAGAACAGTGCGGGGATGAGCACGAGCGCCGCGATCGGCGACATCTTCTTCATCATGATCAGGACCAGGAAGGTCGCGATCATGGCGAAGCCGAGGATGGTCAGCATGAGTGGACACCTAACGTTCGCCCTTGAACTCCCACCAGGGCCGGCGGTGCGACGACGTTAGGTCGCCTCCCACAGCGTCAACAAGACGTCGACGTGCGAGCAATAAGCGCAGAACTCCAGGTCGGAGAGCGCGGCCGGTCAGTCCAGCACCCGCCCCAGGTACGCCCGCAGCATCTCCCGCATCTCGGCGACGATCGCCGCGTCCCCTTCCGGGTCCACCCGGAAGGCGAGTTGCACCAGCGTGTCCGCGGTCTCCACGGCGATCAGGAAGGCGCGGCGCAGTGCGGCGTCGGGGGTGCGGGGGAGGTGGTCCCCGAGGAGGTCGGTGAGCCGGTCGGCGACCCGGTGGTTGGGTTCGGCCCGGCGGCTGCCGACGGGGATCTGGTTGCCGAAGTCCACGAGGGAGAAGCCGGGGGTGGTGCGCTTCATGGCGAGGTACTCGTCGAGCACGGCGTCCATGGCGGTCCGCCAGTCTCCCCCGCCGCCCGCCCTCAGCCGCTCGGTGACGCGCTCGGCGTAGCGCTCCAGGTTGCGCTGGGCGAGCGCGTCGGCCATTTGCCGCTTGTTGCCGAAGAAGCGGTAGACCGAGCCGATGGGCACACCGGCGCGCTCGGCCACCGCGCGGGTGCTCAGGGCGTCGTAGCCGACCTCGTCCAGGAGGTCGGCGCAGGCGTCGAGGATGCGGGTCAGGCGTTCGGCACTGCGCCGCTGGACGGGCGCGCGGCGGAGCGTGGTCGGATCGGGCACGGGCTCATGATGCCTTTCCCCCGGGAGCGGGTGAACCTCCACCCCCTGCAGGGGCTTTCGTGCCCGGTGCACTCATCGCGGTGCCGGCTCGCTCCCCGAGGCGGTGAGGTCGGCCGTGGACTCGACGGGCTCCCCGTCGACCGCCCAGACGCTGCCGTCGTCGGCGTACAGCCGCGCGGTGACCTGGTGCGTGCCGCGCGGGACCAGTCCGGCGGCCAGCCGGTGCTCGGGGCCGCGCAATTGGGCGACGGGCCGGCCGTCGAGGAAGAGCCGGGCGACACCCCGGCCGGGCGACGCCTCCGGTGCCGTACCGGCCGGGGAGAAGCGGAAGCCGCGCAGGGTCAGCCGTACGTCCCACCCGGCGCCGGAGGTGTCGGGCTGCACCTCGATGCCGACCTCGGGCGCCTCCTCGTCGCGCACCTCGCGGTAGGGCCGCCCGGCCTCGTCGGTGTCGTCGAGCAAGCGGCCGGCCGGCGACGACTGGCCGCCTCCGGGCTCCCGCGCGGCGCCGTCGTCGCAGCCCGCGACCGCGGTCGGTACCAGCAGGCAGACCGCGAGCACGGCACTTGTTCGACGCGTCCACGACATGCCCAGGAGCGTAGAACACCGGTGCGACACCCCGAATCCTTCTGGAGTCTGGTTCTCGTCCGTCCGCGTCCTCCAGCGAGAGGAGGCCGGACGTCCCCCTTGCGCCGGAGCGGCCGTATTCCTACGGTGAACCATAGGAATCGGTGGGCAAGGGAGCAGCGATCATGAGCGATGGGGGCACCTCCCGCGCGGGCGTGTTCGAGCGCGGCGGAGCGCGGAAGACCGCCGAAGGGCTGACCTACCTCACCGGGTTCGGCAACGAGCACAGCTCCGAGGCCGTCCCCGGCGCCCTGCCCGAGGGCCGCAACTCACCCCAGCGCGCCCCGCTCGGCCTGTACGCCGAGCAGCTCAGCGGCACGGCCTTCACCGAACCCCGGGCCCACAACCGCCGTTCCTGGCTCTACCGCGTCCGCCCCTCGGCCGCGCACCCGGCGTTCACCCGCACCGGCAACGGCGCCCTGCGCACGGCCCCGTTCACCGAGACCGTGCCCGATCCGAACCGCCTGCGCTGGAACCCGCTGCCCGAACCGCCGCCCGGCACCGACTTCCTGGCCGGCCTGTGGACCCTGGGCGGCAACGGCGACGCCGCCCAGCGCACCGGCGTCGCCGTGCACCTCTACCACGCCACCGCCGGCATGGACCGCGTCTTCAGCGACGCGGACGGCGAGCTGCTGATCGTGCCGGAGCGCGGCGGGCTGCTGCTGCGCACCGAGTTCGGGCTGCTGGCGGTGGAGCCCGGCCACGTGGCGCTCGTCCCGCGCGGGGTCCGCTTCCGCGTCGAGCTGCTCGACGACGCCGCGCGCGGCTACGTCTGCGAGAACTACGGCACCCCTTTCCGCCTGCCCGAACTCGGCCCGATCGGCGCCAACGGCCTGGCCGGCCCGCGGGACTTCCGGGCGCCGGTCGCCGCCTGCGAGGACGTCGAGGGCCCGGTGGAGGTGGTCAACAAGTTCGGCGGCAACCTCTGGACGGCGACCTACGACCACTCACCGCTCGACGTCGTCGCCTGGCACGGCAACTATGTGCCGTACTCCTATGACCTGCGCCGTTTCAACGTGCTCGGCACCATCTCGTACGACCACCCGGACCCGTCCATCTTCACGGTCCTCACCTCCCCGTCCGACACCCCCGGCCTCGCGGGCGTCGACTTCGTGGTGTTCGCGCCGCGCTGGCTGGTGGGCGAGGACACCTTCCGGCCGCCGTACTTCCACCGCAACGTGATGAGCGAGTACATGGGCCTGATCGAGGGCGCCTACGACGCGAAGGCGGAGGGGTTCGTGCCGGGCGGCGGCTCGCTGCACAACATGATGTCGGCGCACGGCCCGGACCGGGAGACGTTCGACCGGGCCGGCGCCGCCGAGCTGCGGCCGCAGAAGGTGGACGACGGACTCGCGTTCATGTTCGAGACCCGCTGGCCGGTGACCCTGACACCGCAGGCGGCCCGCGCGGAACACCTGCAACAGGGCTACGACGACGTCTGGCAGGGCCTGGAGCGGCACTTCCGCCCCTTGCCATGACCCTTCCCCCGCCGGTACGGATGGCCCCGTGACCTCCTTCGCCCCGGACTCCATCGTCCTGAACCGCAAGCTGCCGCTCTGGTACCAGGTCTCGCAGTCGCTGCGCGCCTCGATACTCGGCCGCTCGCCCCGGGACCCGCTGCGCCTGCCGACCGAGGAGCAACTGGCGGGGCACTACGGCGTGAGCGTGCTGACCATGCGGCAGGCGCTGAAGGAGCTGGAGGACGAGGGCCTGATCACCCGGCACCGCAGGCGCGGCACGTTCATCGAGCCCGGCGCGCGGCGGGGCGCCCCGGTGCGGCTGCTGGGCTCGGTGGACGCGATCGTGGCCCAGCAGTCCGGCATGACCACCGAACTGCTGGGCCACGGCCACGCGTCCGTGCCCGCGCACCTCGCCGAGCACTTCCCCGGCCTCGGCGAGGTGGCCACGTACCACCGGCTGCGCAGCGACGAGAAGACGGGTGAGCCGACCAACCACGCCCGCAACTACGTCCGTCCGGAGCTGGCCGCCCGGATCGGCCTGGACGACCTGGCCCGCTGGCCGATGACCAAGGTGCTGCGGGACGCCGTGGGCGCGGACATCAGCCGGATCACCGACACGGTGGAGGCGCGGCTCGCGGACCCGGAGACGGCGCGGCTGCTCGACGTGCCGCTGCTGAGCCCGATCCTGCACTACACGGGCGTGACCTACGACGGGGCCGGGCGGGTGCTGGACGTGGCCGTCATCCACTACCGGGGCGACCGCTTCTCCTTCACGGTGACGCTGGACGCCACCTGAGACGCGCGGCGCGGGGCCGTCGTACGATGCCCGGCGTGACGCACGACGACGCTCCGCCGCTCGCGGACCTCATGCCGTGGTCCGTCGCACCGCCTCGGGTCGGCCGGGGGTGGCCGGCGGCCCCCGACCCGTCCGTCCTCAAGGCCCGCTGGGACGCCCTGATGAAGGCCGAGGGCGCGGACCGGGAGGCCCTGTTCGAGGTCACGCGCTCGCGCACCCTGCACTCGGCGGTCGGGCAGTTGCCGGGCCGGCCCACCGGCACCGGGAAGCTGCTGCGCGCGCGGGGCCCCTGCCCGGAGCCGGTCCGGGTGCTGCTGGCGCCGTTCGACGAGCAGTGGCTGATCCCGGACCACCGGCTGATCGACGCGGCGCGGCCGGAGTTGTGGCGGGTGGCCGACGAGCGGCAGGTGTTCGTGGTCGAGCACGCGGAGGGCGGCGGCCCCCACCTGCTGGCCACGCCCCTGCTGCCGCTGCTGCGCACCGGCCGGATCCGGCCCCTGTACCGCCGCCCCGGCGGCGCGGAGCCGAACCTCGCGCCGGGCCTGCCGGAGTTCCTGGCGAGGCACCTCGGGCTGACGCCCGGCCCGGTCGACGTGCTGGCCTGGATCCTGGCCGCGGCACGGGCGGACCTCACGGTCCCGCTCACCGGGGACCTGGCGCTCTGGTCGCACGGCGTCGAGACGGGCCGGCGCATGCTCTGGCTGCTGCGCCGCGACGGGGACCGCCCCAAGCTGCCCGGCGGCCGCCGCCCCTACGTCCGCGCCCCGCTCCCGGCCCGCCCCGGCACGCTGCACTACGACCGCGACGAGGAGACCCTGCACCTGGACGAGGGCCGCGTCTCCCCCGTGCCGCCGCAGGCCTGGGACTTCACGGCGGGCGGGACCCGGGTCCTGGAGCAGTGGTTCGCGGCGCGGACGGCCGGGGGCGAGCCCGGCACGCTGCGCGCGCTCCGCCCGGCGGCCTGGCCCCAGGCGTGGACCTCGGAGCTGCTGGAGCTGATCACGGTCCTCACGCTGCTGGCCGAACTGCCGCCGGTAGTGGCCGAGTCGGCCCTCACCGCCGCCGACCTGCGCACGGCCGGCGTCCTGCCGGTCCCCGGCCGGGCCCGCCGCCCCGCCTCGGTCCTGGACCACCACGAGGAGGGCCCGGAGGGCCAGTTCGCGCTGATCTAGCGCCGCGGCAGGCCACGTCCGCCCCGTCGCGACGCCCGGCACGCACTCCCGCCGCACCGGACGCCGCTCCTCCACGGGCAACCGTTGCCTGCCGCGGCACTAGGTGTACTCGGTCATGACGCTGGTGACAGTCGGCTGATCGGTGGTTGGCCGCCGAGCGTTCCAGGACCTGTCGGGACGGGAGGCCCGCCGGGTCCACTCCCCGGGAGAGCCCCCAGCTGCGCATGACAAAGCGGTGACGCGCGGGCCATGATCGCTCGCATGGAACAGCAGCCCCTGCCCCTGGCGGGCATCACCGTCGTCGCCGTCGAACAGGCCGTCGCCGCCCCCTTCGCCACCCGGCAGCTCGCCGACCTCGGCGCCCGGGTGATCAAGGTGGAGCGGGTCGACGGCGGCGACTTCGCGCGCGGCTACGACACCGCCGCCCGCGGCCTCGCCTCGCACTTCGTGTGGTGCAACCGCGGCAAGGAGTCCCTCGCGCTGGACCTGAAGGACCCGCGCGGGCTGGACGTGGTCCGGCGGCTGGTGGCGGACGCGGACGTGTTCGTGCAGAACCTCGCGCAGGGGGCGGCGGCACGGCTCGGCCTCGACGCGGTCACGCTGTGCGCCGCGCACCCGCGGCTGATCGCCGTGGACATCTCCGGCTACGGGGCGTACGGACCGTACGCGGACAAGCGGGCGTACGACATGCTCGTGCAGTGCGAGGCCGGGCTGGTGTCGGTGACCGGGACGCCGGAGCAGCCGGTGAAGGCGGGCGTCCCGGCGGCGGACATCGCGGCGGCCATGTACGCCTTCTCCGGCGTGCTGGCGGCGCTGGTGCGGCGCGGCACCACCGGGCGCGGCGGTCCGGTGGAGGTGTCGATGCTGGAGGCGCTCGCCGAGTGGATGGGGCATCCGCTGCACCACGCGATGCACGACGGCGCTCCCCCGGCGCGCACGGGCCTGGCGCACGCCGTCATCGCGCCGTACGACGCCTACGCCACCGCGGACGGCGGGCGGGTGCTGCTGTCGGTGCAGAACGACCGGGAGTGGCGGCGGCTCGCGGAACGGGTCATGGAGCGGCCGGAGCTGGGGACCGACCCGGTGTTCGCGACGAACGCGGCGCGGGTGGCGCACCGGGAGCGGACGGACGCGGAGGTAGCGCGGGCGCTGGGGGCGCTGACCGCCGAGGAGGCGCAGGCCCGGCTGGAGGACGCGGGGATCGCGTGCGCCCGGCTGCGGGACGTGCGGGAGGTGGCGGAGCACCCGCAGCTGGCGGCCCGGGGGCGGTGGCGGGAGGTGGGCTCGCCGGTGGGACCGCTGAGGGCGCTGCTCCCGCCGATCACCTGGCCGGGTGGGGAGCCGGCGCGGAGCGGGGACGTACCCGCGCTCGGGCAGCACACCGAAGCTTTGCTGCGTGCCGTGGGGATGACGGACGGCGATATCGCAGCGCTGCGCCGGGACGGTGTGGCCGCCTGAGCGCGGGCCCCCGGAGGGTGCGTCGAGTGACGCCGGTGGCGGTCAGCGCCCGCCGAACAGCGAACGGCGGAGCCGGCGCAGCGGCGCGAAGAGCGAGACCCGGCTCACCCGTGCGCCCCGGTCGCTGCGCTGGTGCGCGGTGTCACGTGCGGTTATCTCACGCATCAGCGAGGTCGCCTCGGCCGCCTCCCGCTGCGGGACCGCGGGGCCCGCCAGCACCGAGAGATGGCGGTCGAGGCGCGAGCTGGTCGCGCTGCTCCCGCAGGTGATCGCAGGGACCCTTGCCCTGCTGCGCACTGTTATCTGTTCCATGTCACTCCCCACCCGTACGAGTCCACCCGGCCCGGGCAGGGTAACCCTATCTCCCCCTTGGGGCACGCGTGTATCGCGGTCACAGGATTCACCTTCCCCGTAAGGGCGTTGACCACCCCTTCTCGATCATCCTCCGAATCCGACCGTTTCCAGGGCGAGTTGGACAACCGGGCGCGTGGTGGGCCGGAGAGACCCCCCGTCGGGCTCCACGGTCACGGCGAGTGACGTCGCCGACCGGTCCAGGCCGTTCGCGACGACGGGCGTGTCGCCGTCCAGCAGGCCCAGGGAGCGCGGTTGCGCCCGGGGGCGCATGAGCCACAGCTGGTGCACGCGGCCGCCCGGCGGGTCGCCGTACCCGTGGAGCGTGACCACCGCGCGCCCCGCGGAAGCAGAAGCGATCACTCCGATCGTCCGTCCTCCGATCGTCCGTCCTCCGGCGTCCCGCCCGGTGGCCGCGCGGGCGTCGGGAGCGGCGAGAACGTGGGCGATCTCACGTGCCCGGTCCCGCTCGGCGGCCAGTTCGCGCCCGGTCCGGTCCGCCTGGACGGCGAACAGGGCGGCCACCACGAGGGCCGCGGCGGCGGTCGCGGTGGCGAACGGGACGAACAGGGGGCGGGCGCGGGCCGCCCGGGCGCGGGCCGGCGCCGGCCGCTCGCCCCGCGCCCGCGGCGGCA